>CALMND010000125.1 GCA_937868565.1 uncultured Bacteroidota bacterium
TAGTGATAGTAAATATACATTTATTTTGGCGTTCGATAGTCCACAAACATAAACGATCTTTAAAAAAAAAGATGTTTATGAAGCATTAAGTAACAAAAAACTCCAGGTTATCTATCAATGTCTGTAAATGCTAATTTCGTTTATAATTATATTTCTATCGTCACCATTGGCAATAGTATCGTTATCAAATTCAAATTTTAAACTAAAATTATTTTTATTCTTTATGTCAAAGTATAGAGTCTCTCCCACGAGAAAATTTTGAGGTTTTACATAATAACTAGCAGCTGGAATACTGTTAATATAAACTTTCAAATGCGCATTTGTTTTATTGATTGGATTTGCTGGAAGGCTCTGGGCTTTAATAATTAACCTATATCTACCTGTATCTAGGTTAAAATTCTTACTTTCAATAATTTTGTTTTCGTTCAAATACAGGCTTTTATCCAAAAGTGCCGCGGTTTCATTATTAAAATTTAGTCCGTCAAGTTTCAAACATAGGCCGACTGTGTCTTTTTTAATTTTTGGTAAGTAATACAGTGCCCACGAATCAGCTCCAGTATAATTTTTTAATTCGTCAAAATCCAAATTAAGATACAATTTGTTCGAATCAGATATAGAGAAAGTTCTACCGTGTGCGTCTATAGCCCAAAAAGCCTCTGGCAATTCTTTCCCCAGTCTCATATTAGTTATTTTATCATTTATCGGGGTTTTAGACAACTTGGCTTTGTTATTAAAGACCTTAAGGTAGTAGTTAAAATGGTAAGGCAGCGATGTATAAATTGGACTTTGGAGAATATTATTGTAAACCAAATACCTAGTGGCATCTCTAAAATTACTTTTCGTTCTTGAAAAGTAGTAGTTTTTCACAATAAAAATCTCAATTATAGATACTAATACGAAGGTTGCCACAATTGAAATTTTGACCCCTTTTTCCCTGATTAAGTCAATACCAAAAGCCGCCATCAATATAAAAACCGGAAGTATTCCAATAAGGTATCTCCCTTGAATCATTGGTAATTTAAGGAAAGACCTGACATAAGGAATAAAAAAGGCAAGTGCAAGCCAGAAAAATAAAATATAAAATACGAGCAAATTTTTTGTGCCCGAGTCGGCTACATCTTCCTTTTCTTTTTTAATCTTAAAGATGCTAAAAAAATAAAATAACATAAACGATACAGCAATTAATACAATTAGAAAAGAATTCCCGAAAAAATTAGAATATAGTTCAAGCATTGCATTACTGGTTATCGGTTGAATCCATGTAGATTCGCTCTTTCCAAGCATTAAAAAAATGGGAATAATTGGCAAGTATCCTATCAAAATAATTGAAAAGGAAATTGCAAGTTGGACAAAAAATTTGTTACGTGAGAGCGTGTCTTTATAAAAAAGATTAACGATTAAAATTACTATTTGGGCAAGCAAAATGAATAAACCAAAAAAATGACTGAGAATCATTAAAAGCGCCGAAATGCCATAATATACCGCCATTCTATTAGAGGGGTTATTCAAAAATCTAAGTAAACAATAAAAGGAAAGGCAAGTAAAAGCCATGTACATGGAATACACCCTCGCTTCTTGCGAATAAAAGATATGAAAGTAATTAACAGTTAGCATAAAGGCGGCAATGAGGCCTGCTTGCTTGTTTCTATATTCCCGCCCCAGCAAATAAATGAACCAAACACCTAAAACTCCAAACAGGGCAGAAATAAACCTTGCTAAGAATGCAGAAGATCCGAAAATTTTAAACAGCGTATTTAAAAGAATAAAATAAATTACGGATAAAGGGTCTGTGGTTTTCGAAAGTTGATAAATGTCTGAAATGCTGTTCTGAGGGTCCGCCATGTTCATGGTGTATATTTCGTCTAACCACAGGCTTTGGAAGTTAATATGCAGCGAACGAATGAACAGAGCACCTAGTATAACAAGAGTTAAAAAAAGATTATGTTTGGTTGGTTTAAAATTCATTTTCATTTTATCAGATTAGATTACTTTATGATTGCGTAATCGTTTGGTTTATTTCACTCGAAGAAGCCTTCGACTTTATTGCATTGTAACCAAAAAGGGTATTAAAAAGTGCAAAAAAAAGAATTCCTTTATTTGCATCTAGAATATTCTCCGTGTAGAATCCAATCAGCAACAAAAGCAGGAAAGAAAAATAAACGAAATCTCTGCATTTGATAGCCAGATAACAGTAATATCCAAAGGCAAATAAGAAAACAATCAAACCAAACATTCCGTTTTTTAAAAGATACGAAAGGTACTGGTTGTGTGAGTTAAACTCTTCCATGTAAGATATAAACAAGTCTCGCTTAATGTATTCCGTTTTTAACATCGCTACTTCATCACCGGTTCCGTATCCGAAAATTGGCGACTTTTTCACAAGTTCTAATGCACCTTTCCATCTCTCAATTCGCGGCTCTGCGCTGCTATAGTTCAGGTACGTGCCATCAGAAAGCGGGCGGATATCTGAAATTAGTTCGTTGGAAAATCTTTCTTTTAAATATGGTATCCTATTAGCAGCTAGAAAAGAAATAACAAGAAGAATTAGTGAAAACAATAAATACCAGGTTTTCTTTTTAACCAATAACAAGGGATAAACTACTAATAAAATAAAAAATGTACTTATCACAGAATTACGGGAAGCCAAAAAAAATAACCCCAAAAATAAAACGAGCAATCCGCATACTAATAGCATCTTTACTTTAATTGATTTATTTGCGTTAAAACTTTGAACCAGATAAATAATTGATAAAGAAACGTAGAGTGAAAGATAGCCAGCATGTATAGCAAGCGGTTTAGAAAATTGGTGATTAAAAAAGGCTCCAGAAAAAACAGTATTAACAAGAGGTAATCTTATCTGCATTTTAATAGTAAGAAATAGATTAAAGAAAAGAAAAACCATAGCTATTGAACTACTAATAGCTAGGGTTTGCAACACCAATTCCACTTTTCTCTTATCGATAGTTATTGCGAATGGAATTAACACCGGGAAAATCAAAAGAGCAAGTTGTCTCTCAAGCAAAAAACCTGCTTCGGCTTTATGAAAGGAGTAAAAATATCCCAAAACTCCCAGTAAATAAATCAAAAGAAAAAAACCCACCTCTTTTGGGATTTTTTCTAATTTTCGAAATTTAAATTCCAATATGGTCAGAAGCGTCAATAGAATTAATAATATCGATGAATAGGTAATTGAATACGGTAAACTGAAAGTAAATAGAAGTATGATGATAAAACGAAATTTTTCAGCTTTATCTTCAACGGTACGGCAAGTTTTAATATCCAGAAAATCAGGTATCATCGGCGTTTTACTATCTCTTCGTACTGTCTTACAATTTTCGCCCAGGAATAATCTGTCTTCACCTTAATATAATTATTCTCCACGTTATTTTTATTTTGCTCTGAGTTTCTAACTACACTTTCAAGTAAAACCTTTATTTCATCGGAATTCTGAAAATAATAAGCGTTTTCATTTAAAACGCTCCTATTGAATTCATTGTTATGTGCAGCTATTAAACAACCACAAGCCATAGATTCGAGTAACGAAGGGTTTGTTCCGCCAACAGAATGCCCATGAAAGTATAAATTGGAAAAATATCTTAAATTATTTATTACGTGGTAGTCATAAATTGGTCCAGTAAAAACAATTCTATTTTCGTTTGAGTACTTACTTAAAAGATACGTTCCAAACTTGTTTTTAGTATTGCCAACCACATAAAAAGGAAGTTTACTCGAGGATTTAACAACGCCGTCTAAAATCAACTCTATGTTATTTTCTGGCTCCATGCGCGCCACAAGAATATTATATTGATATGCGGTTGCTTTGAATGGCAATAAATACTCTATATTAGGATTAACAAATAGGTCAGCTCCATAAGCAATATATTCTGCTTGGACAGAATATTTTTTTTCCAGATAATTTTTGATAGCTATTGAATCAGCAACAAGTAAGTGGCTGTTTTTAACTGCTTTTTTTTCCGCATACATCAAAAATTTTCTGACCAACATATTGTACTTCTTTCTCTTACACTCTAAGCAGTCC
>CALMND010000126.1 GCA_937868565.1 uncultured Bacteroidota bacterium
CTTATTTATGGCATTAAATACCAAAACACTAATAACACGTAGCTTGAGCGGATTAGTGTTTGTAGTTATATTGCTGGGCTGTATTTTTTGGAATTATCTTTCTTTTACTCTATTATTTTTTGTCTTATCCCTAATGGGCTTAAGCGAATTCTATAAAATTTCGGTGCAACTAGGCACTAAACCATACAAAACAATAGGTTATTTGTCGAGCATTTTTTTATACATTTTTTTTGTTAAAATTTCGCTTTTCGGAATTAAAATAGACACGGAAATTTTCGCAGACTTTAAATCAGTACTTTTTTTGATTCCTTTGTCCGTATTTTCAGTGGCCTTGTTTAGCAAAGAAGTCAAGCCTATTCAAAACAGTATTTTTACCCTGGCGGGTATTTTATACGTTACTTTACCTTTTGCTTTGATACACGAAATCGTCGTGAAGGTTGACGATGTAGGTTTAACCCAGTATAATTATGAAATACTTTTAGGCGTTATTTTTTTAATTTGGAGTAATGATACTTTTGCTTATTTAGGTGGTAGTTTGTTTGGCAAGAAAAAAATGATAGAACGTATTTCTCCCGGCAAAACATGGGAGGGAACTTTATTTGGAATAGCGGTTACTTTTATGATCAGCTTTGTGGTCAAATCTTATTTCAAGCAAGAATTTACAATTTTTTGGCCTCTAATGGGTCTTTTGGTTCCAGTTTTAGCAACCCTTGGTGATTTAATTGAAAGTATGCTTAAACGTCAAGCAAATATTAAAGATAGCGGAAATATTATGCCCGGACACGGTGGAGTTCTGGATCGTTTTGACAGTCTTATTTTTGTTGTTCCTTTCGTGTATGTAATAATTAAATTATTACAAATCTAAGCAGTGCATCCTTTGAACAGGAATAACTAGGCTTGTATAGGAATGACTCTTTTATCGGTTACGTTCCAAGCCTAAGTTTCTACTAGTTTTTAGGAGATGTCATCCTCAAAATAAATTTCAATTTTTTGAGTGTTCCAGATTACCAAGAGATAACGCAGGCTTAATGGCTCGTTATCTTTTTTGAATAGCTTCGGGAGTCGTTAATATTTCGGAAGGCAGAAACCTCAAATCTTCTGATTTTTCCTTTCCTATTATTTCAAAGTTTTCTATTAACATGCTTGTTTGACTAAGTGATTAGCTGAGGACTAAATTCTAAATCAACTATATGATTCCAAAAAAAACATAGTCAATTCAAAAATGTGGTTATTTCTTTAATTGACGCTTTAAAGTGTTAAAAAGTTCAGGGGTCTTTTGACTGCCGATTCTGTATGTAAAACCAGTGTTATCGGTAAGTTCCACGAAGTCTTCACCACTGGTATAAAAACGTATTACACCCATATTATGCAAATTATAAACCGCCCTTCGCAAGATGTTTTTTTTATACCTACTTTTTCTAACAAAGGTTATGTTACTCAGGTCTATTTTAATTTTTCTTGAAGTCCAGAAACCATCCAAAATCATATAACCATCGTATACCTTAGTATGTATATGTAATACAAAAGTTAAGCCTGCGCTTAAAACGAGGATACTCGTACCGACAATAAAAAAAATGAGTCCCGAATTTGAAAAATCTTGAATAGGGTAGGAGCCAATTTTGAAAAAAGTGAACTCCACCGGCTTGGGATTTTCACTCCAATAGTAAGCTACAAAACAAAACAGGGCCAAAGCGGTTCGGATAACGATGCTGAGCCTATTGTGACCCAAGTATTGCCTTTCTTCGAATAATATTTTTGGCTCAGTTGGCATACGTAATTTTAAGAATGTCTTTGTCAGATTCCGTCACTTTGTAACGATCATCGCTGCGGTATCCGCAAATCCAGATGATATCGGAATTTCCGTTCAACAATACCATGCAATTTTCTTTTTCGAAGACATTTAGTTTTTTGTCTTTAAAGAAATCACTTAGTAGTTTAAAGCCTTTCATGCCATAGGGCCTGAATTTATCTCCTGTTTTTTTTGTCCTCCATATCAACGGGAATACCAAACGGCTTTGATTGACGAGTAATTCGTTTTTTTTGGGCAGATGGAACTTTTGTAGTTTGGATACGCTGAGGTCAGGATGATTTAATAAATCTTGTAAGGAATTAATTTCTATCTCCTTATGTTTTGTCTTTTCTTTCCTTTTTAGGATAATCTGCTTCCGGTCAATAGTAAGCTCATATTCTTTTGTGATGAATCGTTTACCAATTTGTTCTTGGTTTACGATGTTTGTGATAATGTTTTGCACCTGTGTAGCATTAAACCCGTATGGAAACAATATGAAGTGAAGGAGGCTTTCCTTATATTTTTCTTGCTTTAACTGAAGTTTGTTGAGGAGTATTTGTCCATTTTTTTTATGGCAAACTTCTTTTTCTCTTTTTGTTAAATAGTCATTTACAATGGACTACACTCTTTCCCTACACGACGCTCTTCCGATCAGATCGGAAGAGCGTCGTGTA
>CALMND010000127.1 GCA_937868565.1 uncultured Bacteroidota bacterium
GACCTGCATTCGCTAATTCAAACAAATCAACTATGTATTCTCCAAGAGCTGTACAAACATGATGTTTAACGTCTTTATCAGAATATATTCCAAAGGGAATATTATGTATTGAAAAATCTGAATTAGGTTTAACTTCTATCCATGACTTTAAATTTTTATCCAGCATAGTTTATTTTTTATATGGTTTAATGATAAGTCTCAAAGATTGGTCAAAAGTAAAGTACTTCCACATCCAATTGATGAAAACCAATAATTTATTTTTTACACCCAAAATCAACATTAAATGAAGAAACATCCAAAACAGCCAAGCCAAGAAACCCTGAAATTTAATAAAGGGTAAATCAACGACTGCCAAATGTCTTCCAACCGTGGCCATACTGCCTTTGTCGCTGTATTCAAATTCAGATAGTGGTTTTTGTTTCAATAATTTCAATAAATTCTTATACAAACAATCAGCTTGTTCATTGGCCACTGTGGCTACCTGAGGGTGTCCATTAGGAAATTTTTCAGTTGTCATAAGGGAAATATCCCCCAAAGCAAAAATAGTTTCATAGCCAAATACCTGACTGTACCTGTTAACTTTTAGTCTGTTACCCCTTGCAATACTTTCCGCAGAAAACCCTTTCAGTAAATTGCCGCTAACACCTGCAGCCCAAATAAAATTCTTGGTAATTATCTTATTCCCATTTGAAAAGACGGCTTCTCTACCGTCATAAGATGTAACTGTGGTTGAAGTCATGACCTTAACACCTAATCTGGTAAGATATTCTTTGGATTTTATAGAAGCTTGCTCAGACATGGCTCCCAGCGTTTTAGGTGCAGCCTCTACCAGGTAAATGCTCATCAAGTTAAAATTCAGTTCAGGATAATCTTTAGGCAAAACATTATTTTTCATCTCGGCAATTGCGCCGCTAACTTCAACACCCGTTGGACCTCCACCCACTACCACCACATTCAATAATTCCTTTTGAGTTTCTATGTCCGACGTTAAAGCCCTCTCTATATTCTCGAGAATAGTGTTGCGCAAAAACAATGCCTCGCTCACCGATTTCATGGGTAAGGCATTTTCCTGAATTTGTTTGTTCCCAAAATAATTGGTTTGCGCGCCGGTGGCAATTACCAGATAGTCGTAATTAATGTTCCCAATGGTTGTTTCAATACGATTATTCGCTGTATCCACATTGTTAACTTCAGCACAACGGATGTGCATGTTCTTTTGGTTTTGGAATACTTTACGAAGTGGAAATACAATGGCACTGGGCTCAAGTCCTGACGTGGCTACCTGATAAAATAAAGGTGGAAACTGATAATAATTGTTTTTGTCAATAAGCCAAATCTCAAAATCAGACTTATTGAGTGCTCGGGCAAGTCTCAGTCCTGCAAATCCGGCACCTATAATGACCAATTTTTTCATTTAAAAACTAATTGATACGGTCTTTTATATTCTCTACAAGAGCTGCCATTAAATCAGGGTTTTCACTTTTGTTGTTTTGTGCAAAAACCAAGGCTTTGGTAAGTGAATCTTCATCTACCGTTCCTTCAATACTTTCAACAAGGGTTAATGCTTCTAAAGCAATATTAAAATCATTGTGGCAAGCTAATACACTAAAAAACAAAAAATGTCTAGTAAAATCCAAACCACATTCCCAACAAGCTGCAATAAGCAAAGCCTTTTCAGAATTTTTCTGAGCTTCTTTAATAGCATTTACAAGCATCTCGCCAGCATTCGCTTTTTTTAGCTCAGCAAATATTTCTTCTTTTTCTATTCTGGTCCTGTTTTCGTCCAGCAAGCCTTCCAGCAAATCCGCTGTATCGTTTTCTGATTTACTAAATCCCTCACGTTTTATTATAAGCGTGCTGTATTCTTCCTCGTTAAATAGTTTTTTGGGGTCTAAAGACTCGTCGTCGAGTAATTCTCGTACATCTATGCTCATTACAACAATTGTTTGATAATATCTTCTACAGAAACGCCCTCAGCTTCTGCCTTATAATTTAAAACCACCCGGTGGCGTATAATAGGACTGGCAATGGCTCGCACGTCTTCAATGTCGGGACTAAATTTACCATGAATGGCTGCATGACATTTAGCACCAATGATTAAATACTGAGAAGCTCTTGGTCCCGCGCCCCATTGCAAATATTTTTTACTCACCTCTGAAGAGAATTCGCTGTTTAAACGTGTTTTATTCACTAATTTAACAGCATACTCAATCACGTTATCTGCCACAGGAATCTTGCGGATTAAATCCTGAAAAAAAACAATTTCTTCGGCATTTAGTATTTTATTCAATTTAACTTCCTTATTTGAGGTCGTTAATTTAACTACCTGTAATTCCTCCTCAAACTTCGGGTAATCCAGCCACACATTAAACATAAAACGGTCTAATTGTGCTTCTGGTAAAGGATAAGTTCCTTCCTGCTCAATGGGATTTTGTGTTGCTAAAACGAAAAAAGGGTTGTCCAGAACATATTTTTTTCCTGCCGCGGTTACCTGTCTTTCCTGCATGGCTTCTAGCAAGGCTGCCTGGGTTTTTGGAGGTGTTCTGTTAATTTCATCCGCTAAAACGATGTTAGAAAATAAAGGTCCTTTAATGAACTTAAAATTCCGCTGTTCGTCTAAAATCTCACTGCCAATGATATCACTAGGCATCAAATCCGGTGTAAATTGTATCCGATTAAAGCTTAAACCCAAGGCATCTGCGATGGTATTTACTAACAAAGTTTTGGCTAGTCCGGGAACCCCTACCAACAAACAGTGGCCCTTGCTAAATACAGAAATCAGGACGTTTTTTATTGTTTCGTCTTGTCCAACAATTACCTTGGCTATTTCTGTTTTTAAATTTTTATGTTTCTCAACAAAAGTTTCAACTGCTTCAGTGTCGTTTTTAAAGTTCATATCATTAGAGTATAAATAAATTACTGATCGTAAGAGCTGTTTGTTGGATTGGCCCTTTTACGGAATGCCAGATTAAAATAGTCACTTACTTCATTAATGTTTTCTGCTTCTGTTTTAGAAGGATCCACAAAATACGAAGCGCTCACAATTTGAATCTTTGAAGATATTTCAGATTTGGAATCTTCAACAAATACAGCACTCCATTGCTCGTCGTCATTTTTTGTTTTAAGCGCTTTATAAATAAATATTTTACCGGATTGGTATTTGTTCTTACCCGAAACTACTTTCACTAAAATTAAACTGTCTTTTTTTATTTTTTCTTTTTCGTAGTTATAGAAACTACCTAATTGTTTGTGACTTGCTAAGACAGACTCAATTAAACTTTCCTGGCTTAAATATTTCTTGTCGAATCTTCCGGTTAATTTTTCCTTCTCCAACTCACTGTAAAAAAAAGCACGGGTGTATTTATTCTTACAATAATAAGTTACCAACGAGTCATTCATTTCAACATTTTGTTTCAAAAGATTGATAGTTAATGGCATCGCGATATTTTGATTTTTTATTTTTGAAAGTTTAGTTAAAAACCCTTTTACTTTTTCATCCGTCTTATAAAAAGGAGATAAAATATACGCATAGTTCAAAATAGATGGCCTGTTAAGATACTCCAAACTTATTAAATAGTCAGTCCCTTTATACAAGCTGTTATTAGACAAGCCATCTAAATTAAATTTAATGTTTTCAGCGAGTTCCTTGGTGTTTTTATCTAAATGATCGAAATTGCCATAATCCGAGGAACCTATGGATTTGGTTGAAGAAGGCGTGTAGCGCTTCAGTGCCAGATTTGCATCTTGCAAAATAGATTCCTTATAACTTGCGTAAACCTGTGAAGATATGATCTTACGATTAACAAGTTCGGAGAACAAAGAATACACTGCATCCCTGTACTCGTCATATTTGGTTAGTACAAGCATACCGGGAAAAAATTTACGGCAAAGCTCCAAGGAGTCATGTAATGCGTTAAATACGTCTGCGATTGTATTATCTGCGCCTACCAAAGGTGTTTCCTCTAACAATAAACCATAAAATGTGTCGTACGATTTTTGGGTTTTTAGAAAAGCTAATCCTTTTAAGACACACAGTTGTAAGTAAAAACTGTCAGTATAGTGTTTGTACAAATTTTTATAAGGTTCGATGATTTTTTCATTTTCTACCGTGCCTGCATTTACGATAAGTTGGGCGCGACTGTCCTCATTTACCAAATCCATTTTTTTGCTCGCAATAAAGCTCACGAATTCATCGATGTAGGCTTTTTGCATTCCCAAAGAATTTCGAACCGACACATTAGCCGCTTGCCGTAATGCAGTATCTGTACCACTAAGATCTTTTAAAAGCGTGGAGAATTTATTCTTAAATATGTCTTTGCCGATAATGGTATCAATGGGCACAAAACTATCCATAAAACCTTTGGCCCATCCTTTTATACCAATGGTTGTGTCATAGGGTGTAGAAATCTCATAACGCATTCCGTTTTTAACAAACACACGAACATCTATCGCCCTGCTTGTAGCCGTATCTTTAAGTTTACAGTTAAATTTGTAAATGCCGTTTTCGTTGGAAACTGACTTATCTGCAATGAACATGCTCGTATTATTTTTAAAACTATCTGAAATTTTTTTATCAATTTCTTTTACATCGATATAGTCATAATCATTAAATTTTTCATAAACAATATTTACGTATTCATTGCTTGAAGGGGAGTAATAAAATTTTGAAGAGGTGCGATAATCGTAATCGTTTTTAACGGTATCTTTTCGTGGTTGAGTTGCTTCATATTCTTTAGCAAAAGCTTCGTTAAATCTACTCATAGCGTTTTCACTCACCTCGTCCTTGGCTTTAAAGCAAAAATCTCTATCTGTAATTTCCTTAATAGGGTTGATGTATTCAAAATCAGTTAGTCGAAACGAAGTGAAAAACTCGTTTTCAAAAGAATCTTCTTGTTCAGATATTAAATAACAATAATAATAATGAATGCCCTTAATATATAATTTCGCGTAAAGCCAGGAGCCTTTTTTACTTTTTGCACTAAACCTAACACAGGGAAAACCTTGTTCGCTTGTGTTTTTGGTTTGCGGTGTTATGGTATAATTATAATTCACTAAAATGTTTTTCGAAAAACGGCTCAATTCAAATGTGTCCTCTTCCAAATAATTAAAGTCGTTATACACCGCTTGTTTAACGCCCATTATTTGATTTTTTTGCTTATTAAACACGAATAAATCTTCTACCAGAGTTGCCATCGAACTTCCATCGTTCTTAACATAGCTGTAGTTTGCTGGAATTTTCACACTAAACCCTTTTGTTTTTGGAGTAAACTCAACTACGTTATCAGTTTTAGGAAAAAATTGGATGGAGTTAAAAAACTGTTTAGCCTCGTTTCCGGTAGCATATTGGTGCTTTCCTCCAAGTTTAAACAACAAAAGTTCAACATCGGTAAAAAAGATCTGGTAGTGTTGATCGTCGCCCCTGCGAGTTCGGTTAGTAATCTCCAAGCCCTTAATCCCCGTATTTGAAACAATGGCCTTTTTTGAAATTATTTTACCAGGAATGTGTTCAAACAACAAGCTATCAACACGCGCCATTAATTGATCGGAACTAATGTTGAACAAAGGTCCTAAATGTTTTAATCTGACAACTGTGTAAAAACTACCGTTTACCATGTCGGCATGTATAAAATATTTAATGTTCTCCAAATTAACAATGGGGTACATTTTTCCTGGTAAATTGACTGAGAAAAGTGAATCGACCGAATACTGTTTTTGAAACGAAACATTTTTTACCATTAAATCCAATTCTTCCCGAACTTTATGGCTTTTTTTACTCACCGTAGGAATGATTGGTTCAACTGTGTAGCCCTTTTTTCTTAATAATTCGATAACACCCTTTTCTCCCGGCAAGTGAGCTGCGCCAACTCCGCTAAATAACGTCTTTGTTTTGAGCACAGAATCGATTGTATTCACAAAAAAAACGTTCCTGTCCTGAATCAAATAACGCTGCGTGTTTTTTGAGCTACTGAGTTTACTTAAGCTGTCAAGCATATCCAGATTTCCTTCCCGGTAAGCGTCTTCAATTTTTTGAGTGATGGAAAAAAGATTATTATAGTTTTTGTTTTCGGCATCATCTTTTTGTTCGTCAGGCATGGCCGAAAGTTTGGCCTTGATTTCTGACTGAGCAAAACTTTCGAGGCTAATCAGCTTCTTGTTAAGTTTGGAAGCAGATTGAAATATAAAAAGATCGATATAGGTGCTTTCTTCAAAATTTTCTTTAGAACGGTTTTGCCTGTATAACAGCCCATCGATAATGTCAGGATCATAGCTTAAAATACCCTGAAGCATTTTTTTTTCGGGAAAGTTAATCGTGAAAGCGGTTTTGTAAAAATTTTGATTGTAAAAATTGAAGGCCCGCAGTTGATTAATTTCCGAGAGCTCTCCGGTTTTTTCCATATTTTCAAGCCATTCTCCCGGATTAGTTTCCAGCCCCACTACATCAACAGCTTTTAGCGCATCAAAAAACTGTTCAGACAGGTAATACGCCACACGATTGCTCACGTGCATGGTACCATATAAATAGGAATTTTTTTTCAGACCATTTCCGCTAATTTTCCAAAGCAATGAAGGATACTTTACCTGTGACAGCAGTATTAAGGGGGTAAAAACAAAAAAATTAACCAGCTTCTTCATAGTCTGTTTAAATTCATTATAAACATAACGATTATATTTTGGTTACAGGATTCAATGCGCAAATTTTAGGCTTTTTTATAGAAAAAATGCCACCCAAAAGGGGTGGCATTTAACTAATTTTAGAGGCTTTTTTTTCTAAACTTCTGCTTTAAATAGGTTATTAATGGCATTAATAGCTTTGCTTTTAATTTCATTTACCCGAGCATAATCATAGTTCTGTGTGCCCATAACGCTTTTCTTATAATTCAGCAACTCGTTCACCGTTCTCCTCGTTTCTTTAAAATCTTTTAAGTCCTGATAAAGTTCCTGATTGATTTTCGAATTCATTTTAATAAACTAATATGTGTGATTTAATAGATAAAGGTGAACAAAAAAAGGCAAATAAGCAAATGGTAATAAGTAACATCATATTAACACCAAAAAAGCTAACAAAATTCAAGTGAGGGAGTATGGCAATATCTCTTATTAGCCAAAATTTGCTTCGGATTTGTCCCATATAACTATCGAAAAAGACCAGAAAAATTCAGTTTACTTACTTTTTCACTTGTTAAATTCCCTCTCCATTTTTTCGTCAGGGAAGTTTAAAAGCACATTTAGGAGACTCGGAATATCGTTTGGGAGATTTGCGAAAATAATGACCATTAAAAGATATAGTTTTAATAAATCTTAAACAATTATAAAAATGAAAAAAACAACGTTAATTCTCGCACTTGGCGCCTTGTCGTTTAATGCTATTTGCCAAAATTCCTTCGGTGAGATTTTATACAATCACACTAACTCATTCCTCACCTCAGGTACGGTTACAAGTATTAGCCCTGGGTTTTTAATGGTAGGTACGGCACCGGTGGTACCAGCTGGCTCAAATAATTTTTTTATCGACCGAACAGACATTGGTGGTGGATTTACCGGAAGTCCGCAAGAGTTCCAATTCGCCTACAAACTAATGGGTACTAGTGCGTGTATAAATAATCCACCACAAATATTAAATTGTGCAGGAATAAGTGCATGCGAATCTTCAACGTCATTATTTTCACGTTATATCCTCGCTGGCGCGATGGATTTTGGTTGTTTCTTTGCTGCCATACAAGGAAATGGGTTTCAAGCAGGCCAAACTGCTTATCTATTTCCTGGAGCGCTTCCAAAACTGAATGTCTCAAAGCCATTAATTTTTGAATCCATCCAGACCCCCGGGAATTTTTATATAGTAGGATCCTACGATGGCATCATGTATATTCTTAAAGTAAACACAGTCGGAACCATCGTTGCACAAAGAACTTATTTTATTCCATCCGGAGTGGCATTAACACCTAACGCAATTCTTGAATCACCCTATTTCCCTTTTGATCTAACTGTTGTCGGAAACACAAGTAAGATGCCTTCAACAGGCTTGGATGGTTTCTTTTTTCAAATTGATAATACCCTTACAACTGTAAGTAATTTTAATACATACGATATGTCTTCCTTTGGAGGTAATAATAATGGTTTTAGTTCCATAAAAGAAGCTCAATCAATTACTGCTGGGGGCAATGGTTTCATTGTGGGTGGTTATGCTTCTGGAAGCAGTTTTCCTGGTAGTGCTTGGATTATGAAACTCGACCAAACAGGATCAATTCCATTATGGAGTACAGTAATTTCTGGTGCATTAAACCCCTCATCCGGAGATGTAAAAGCAGTTGCAGAAAGATACAGCACGTTCAATTCCGGATACGAATATTATGGATCCTGCGCGGCTGGTAGCGGATTATCAGTATACAAATTAGATGATTGGGGTGTGCCTTTTAGTATTGGATTCTCTCAAAATGATGAATACGTTTATAACAACGGTGGCAGCAGTGTTACTGTTCCGGTAGATATGACATTCCTAAATACCGGTGCACCAAATGATGAGGGACTACATTTATTTGGAAATTACAATTCAACTCCAGGCACACATTTTTTCACACAGGCTTATTTTAATGGAGTTGACGGCTGTAACCTGTCTACCAACATCGCGAACTATTTGTCAACCAATCCTATTGTTACACCACAAAACATTGTTAGTCATACTCTGCTAAGCGTTTGCCCTGGATTTACAGTAACTATTGGACCTAATTCACCGGGATATAATCCGGTTTGTGGTCCCGCAAATTCGGTTGTTGGTGGAAACAACAATAAACCCTTGACTATAAATGAAATTCAAAAAAACGAAGGTTCGCTTGGGCTTAGCCCAAATCCAAGTAACGAAATCGCTAAAATAAATTTTATCCCTAGTAGAGAGACATTCGTTATTAAACTATCTAACAGTTTAGGCCAAACCCTAAGTAAAATAGATGTTGAGCCAAATACTAATAGCTACCAAATTGATCTAAGAAAGTTAGGTTTAGAAAGTGGTATTTACTTTGTGAATGCCAACATAAACGGAGTTGAATACAAACAAAAATTAATTTACAAAAATCAATAAAACAAGGTGGCCATTGCTAATTCCCTTTCTTTTAGAATTGGCACGGTGAATTAATTCGTGTTAACAAAAAAAAAAGCGCCCGGAATAAATTCGGGCGCTTTAATTTCTAACTCTCAGCTCTTTATCTTTGCCTTCACTCAGTAAAATTACCCGATACTTTAAGTGGTTTACCTTGTTTACGTTTAAAAACTCAAACGTGCATTTGCAATAAATTCCATCTACTTGTTAGGAACATAAAACCTGTGCAAGCTTGTTTATATGCAGCTATACAAAAACTAATGTTTATCTGAAGCCGCTAAATATCTTTCAGCATCCAGGGCTCCTATGCATCCGCTGCCCGCTGCAGTAACAGCTTGGCGGTAAGTTTTGTCAGCACAATCACCTACTGCAAAAACGCCAGGAATATTTGTCTTGGAGCTGCCCGCTACTATTTGCAAATAACCTAAGTCATCCATGTCCAACTGGCCCTTAAAAATATCAGTATTTGGTTTATGACCAATGGCTACAAAAAAACCGGTTACATCTAATTTTCTTGTCTCCCCCGTTTTTAGGTTTTTAATCAAAGCCCCTTCTACCCCATCTTTGCCTAAGATATCTTCTGTTTCTGAGTTCCACAGTATTTCAATATTCGCGGTATTTTCCACCCGATGCTGCATGGCTTTACTAGCTCTCATTTCACCTCTGCGCACAATCATATACACCTTTTTGCATAACTTTGAAAGGTAAGTGGCTTCTTCGGCTGCTGTGTCGCCGGCACCAACAATGGCAACGTCCTGCCCCCTAAAAAAGAAACCGTCGCAAACGGCACACGCACTAACTCCGCCGGCATTCATACGCAGGCGGGTTTCGTTTTCGAGTCCCAACCATTTAGCACTTGCTCCTGTTGATATGATAACGGTATCTGCCGTTATTTCAATAGTGTCGTCCACCCACAAACGTTTAGGCACTGCATTTAAATCAACTTTTGTAACCAGGCCAAATCTTACCTGGGTTCCAAAACGTTCTGCCTGAGCTTTCAGGTCTTCCATTAAAATTGGACCCGTAATTCCTTTTGGATAACCCGGAAAATTATCCACCTCGGTGGTTTCTGTTAATTGGCCACCAGGCGTTAAACCTGTATAAAGCACTGGTTTTAAATCAGCCCTTGCGGCATAAATAGCAGCGGTATATCCGGCGGGTCCTGAACCTATAATTAAACAGGTAACATGTTCTGTGTTAGTTTGCATTAGTTAAAATTAAATAAGAATGCAAATGTAGGGCATGAAAAGAATTTTTACCCTCTTTCACCTCCTATTTTTAAACAATTTGTGAGTTGTTGAAGCCTACATCTCTCTTCCTTCAATCTCGGAAATTTTATTTCTCAAGTCACGTGGCATGCGTACTTTATTTTTGCTGTGGTGATCAAAAACAACCAACACATCTTCGCCGAGAGCAACAAGTTCTGATCTGCCATTTTGGATTTCATACGCTAATTGAAAACTTGTGTTTTTAATCCATTTAACTTTCGCAAAAACTTTTATTGTGTCAGGATAGAGAATGGTCTTTTTAAATTGGCAGTGGCTTGATGCAACCATGAAACTGAGTTTGTCCTGATCATTGACAGCCGTTAAACCAATAGATTCGCAATAATGTATACGCGCAGCTTGTAAGTATTTAAAAAAGGCAACGTTGTTTACATGGCCAAACAAATCCAAATCAGCCCAATCTATTTTTATGTGAATGTGGGTGTTAAAATTTTGCTCCATTACTAAATAATAGACTACAATTATGACCCGCTCGTTCCCGGTATCATGCTTAGTTCTCCGGAACTATATAATTCTTTAGGTTTTAGGGCAATTACAGGCACCTTACTTAAATGAATGATTTGTTGAGAATATGGTCCCAGGAAAAAGCCGCTTAGTTCGGCATCCTGATCGGTCATAATCATCACTAAGTCTGCGCCAATCGTATTAATGTACTCGACAGTTGCTGTTGCTCTGTTTTTCAAATTACTTAATACTTCCGAGTGGTAAGTAACTCCTTTTTCTTGAGCCAGTTCCTGTATTTGGTGTAAAATTAATTCCATATTTCCCTTTTCAGATTCTTCATCCGCACCCAACAAGGCAACTGCATGGAGTGAGGCGCTGAATTTTTTAGCAAACTCTATGGCATAATTTACTTTTTGACGGGAATTAGCGCTCGTATCAATAGGAATAACAATTTTAGTATAGCCCTTGTGTGTAGCATAACTGCTCATGGCCATGGTTGGGCAGGGCGCTTTGGTAATTACTTTTAGAGCCACACTGCCAATAACTAACTCTTCAATAGGTGAGTAACCATGAGTGCCCATCACAATAATTGAAGCGCCTATTTCCTGAGCCACGTTGCTAATTTCTGAGCTGGGATTTCCGATTTTAATAATACTTTCGGCATTGATGCCGTATTCGGATTTCACTTCCTGAGCCAGCTGCGCCAACTTTTCCATGGCCTTGCTTTCAATTTCGCTCATGTCTTCTAAATTAACCACAGGTAAAAACATGTTTTGCGAAATAAACGGGGCGTTAACAACGTGCAACAAATACAAATCTGCTTTCGTAAACTGCGCGGTAAATGCTCCGTGTTTAATAGCTAAAAGTGAGGTTTCGCTAAAATCTACTGGTATCAAGATTTTTGAATAATTGAAGTGTATCATATAGTATGGTTAAAATATTATTATAAATATAGGTAGTTAAATTTCATTCCAGCTACAAAATTCACAAAAAAATCGCTTTAATAACGAAGCGATTTGTACTTCATTCAAAGATAAGCGTTTTCAAAAGAAAATTATCCAATAATTGATTCGGCCGTTTAGCTCGCACCCTGGCTAAAACATAAATCCGTGCTAAGGGGCTTTACAGAGGCCTTTTTAAAATGTCCTCGCACCAATTTGCTAAACCAGGGTGAGTT
>CALMND010000128.1 GCA_937868565.1 uncultured Bacteroidota bacterium
CAAAAACTAGCAAACCTGGTTATTCATTGCCTTGCCACACCAGAAGGCAAACATTTTACAAAGGACGACGTGATCCGCTGGCACACTGCGCCAAAAATACAGGGGGGCAAGGGCTGGAAAAAACCAGGTTATGGAGATATGATCTACCTCGACGGGCAGCTGGTAAACCTGGTGCCGTTTGATACCGATGATTTTATCGATCTCTGGGAGATAAGCAATGGTGTGGAGGGTATGAACGGTAACTCACGGCACATCGCTTATGTGGGCGGCATGGACAAAGAAAACAAGAAAGCCAAAGACACGCGTACGCACGAGCAAACCACTTCCCTGGAAACTTATGTGAAGTACATGATCTTACGTCATCCTGATATTCAGATCGCTGGACATAACGAAGTGCCAAACGCAAAAAGGAAAGCATGTCCCAGCTTCAGCGTTAGCGACTGGTGCCGCACTATTGGAATCGCAGAAAAGAACATTTACAAAAAGTTAAATGTTCATGGACAGGAAGCCGGAAGGCCTGGTGTAGTGGAAATCGCAGCAACGGAGGAGCCATAACATGAAAGGTATTATCGCACTCGTGGCAGGTATCTGGGTCGGTAAAACCTTCGCACGAGTTCTCGCCGAAAACCAGGCGCGTGAACAGGAGGTTGCTATACGCAAGCGGCTCGAACGCTACATCCGGGAGAACCTTCCGGGACAAAACCTGCGTGAAATGAACCTGGAAATTGAGCAGATTTTAAAGGGAATGTAACACACATGGCAATAATTATACAGGACATAATCATACCGGAATCTAATTCTCAATGCACGGAATGGATGGTATACTTTGAGAAGCTGGAGAAAAAATTTGGCAGCTCAAATGCGCGAAATATCTGGTTGAAGACCTGGGCGGTGCATGGTTCAACGTCATGCACTACGAATCCGGCTTTCTTAAAATTTGTTCAGAAAAACAATATCGATGTGTCAAATTCCGCAACCCGTGCTGTGGCCGACATTTCGCAGATCGGTACAAATTTTTTGGGACTGGGAAAAGGTATTACAAAAGCACTTGCTGTTGGTGTGCCAGCAGTAATGCTAAGCGTAGTGGCCATCATTCTTTACTTCCTGTTTAAAACTGCAAAATCAACCGATGCAAAAGACCTGGTGGCATTAACACCCGCCGGAAAAGCATTACCACACTAATATGGAAACGAAAAGCAAATTAAAACTAGCGGCTGGTGCAGCCACCATTTTGTTCGTCGGCTCCATATATGCCGGTGTGCGCAGCCGCAAGCGCGATCATAAGGCTGCGGTATTTTTCAGTGAGCTGGAACGCTTTATCGCACCCGGTTCTGTTGGCCTGGTGGAGAGCGATGCTTTCAATATCAATTATTGGCAGAACCTGGGGAAGAGTTTAAAGAAATCGTACCTCTTGCTTAAGATGGCCGCGGCCGACGGTTACGCCAAGGACATCGACAGCTCCTGGGGGATATTTGATGACGACGAGGATAAAATATATGGCGTATTCAGGGCTTTGAAAGATCATGTGCAGGTCTCGCAGGTTTCCGACCGCTATTATAAAAAGAAAAAGATCAACCTCATAGACGATATGCGCAGTAGGCTTAGCAAAGACGAAGTGGGAGAAGTACTGAAGATAGTTAACAAAATGCCGCCTTACCGGGCGGTTGATACAAAACCTATAAAAACCTGATTATATGCCAACAACCCCTCCAGCAAAGGAAACACCTAAAAAGACAGGCATCTTAAAATACCTAGACAACACCATCGGCGATGATGGCTTGCGTACTGATGTAAAAATAACTGTAACGAATGAAACAATGTTGAAGATCATTGGTGGCGCAGTAGCTGCAACTGTTTTGAGCTCGATGACTTACTTCATGATTAAATCTTTCTTTCGTAAGCCACAGCTCGTAACAATCTATGATCCGAAAATTCATGGCAAAATATGAAAAGATCCTTAATTGCGGTTTTCTCGATTTCAGTCACTGCGGGCACGATTTACTTTGGTTATGACCAGCTTAAACAGGTGCTTATTAAGCGCCTTTTAAAACAATTGGATTCGCTCGCGGCTAAAACAGATAAAAAATTAAACCGCAATCAACTGCAGGTTGAACTTGACAAATTATACCTGTGGGATCTGCGGTTGATGGATAAGCTGCTTCAGACGATCTCTCGTGGAAACAAGCCGGAGGCGACAGCGCTGAGGGACCGAGTAACTGAAAAACAGCTGCTGAAAAAAGCCGACCTCAAAAGCATAGAGGAGTATATGCTTAACATCTAACAATCTTAAATATGAAAACAACTACAGAAATCCTTTCTCAAATCGGCCGGTATGTATCCAGTCTGGATTGGGCGTATATGCTCACATTCATCATTATTACAATCGGTATAAATAGCTATTGCCTGAACAGAAAAACAGAAGCTGCCGTTAAAACTCGTACCAGGTATCGCGTCGCCTTTATTGGGCTGCTTTATGGTTGTGTCTTATATTTCACCAGAAAGTACACCGTACAGCAAGCGGAAATATTGTTTCAAAGTTTTGTATTCGCCCTGGTATTTCACAAGCTGATAATCGAAGCGGTGGTATACTGGTTAGTGAAGAACGGCCTTCCGGACACGATTGCTTCGCATCTTTTGGATGACAAAACGATCCAAGCACTGAAAGGTTCAGCGCTTAAAACACCGGACGAACACGAAGGCATTTAAACGAAGCAATTTTTATGATCGATAAACGCATAGTGCTCCTGCTGGCCTTTCTGAATTTCATTATAGTAAGCCTGTGTCTTACTGTAATAATAAGAGATAAAATAAATGATAGAGTTAGCAAAACACAAATTCTTAAAATAAGTAATGCCAGGGATTCACTTCTTGACATCAATGCAACGCTAACGGCGAAAGGACGCTTGCTGGAACTTGAAGCCCAGGATCTACAAAACAGGATCGACGTAAGCACACAAAATATCCAGGACTTAAAAAACAAACGACATGAAAAAATTATTCAGCTTGATACTATGTATGTGGACGACCTGGTCAGGTTTTTCGCAGGGCTTAAAACCCAGGATACAATTAAATAAGGGCGATACATTTCTGTGTTTCAACCTGGCACAGAGCCGTGAACTCGCAAAGGAACTCCTTAGAGGCAGGTATTGCGATTCTTTAAATAGTGCTAACGAAGCAAAAATAGCCTTACAGTCCCAGCTTAGCGAGGTTAAAGACACTACAATTAATTTTCTCAGGCAGCAAGTCTCGGTGCAGGGCAATGCTCTTGAAAAATCAGGCCAGATCATCTCGCAACAGGGAGAAGATTTGAACACGGCAAAGCTGCAGATCAAAAGTGCGAGGCGGCAACGAACGGTGCTAATCGTGTGCTCGCTCATTCTTTTAACGAGCCTGGTTCTGAAATAGTAAATCAACGAAAACAATCAATTTAAAAAAAGATCATTTATGAGTTTTATAGGAGGTTATCAAAGTAACGTAAACTTCAATGCACTCCAGCTGGTGGGCGACTTTCCCATCGATCATGCCCTTGGCGGATATGGCATAGCCACAGGAACAGATACGTATACGCTGGCACTAAATCCTGCAATAAACAATTACCGGGCCGGTCTTCCGCTGGAAGTTAAATTTACGCATCCTAATACGGGACCAGCAACGCTGAATGTTGACGGCTTGGGTGCGAAGGTCATAAAGAAAATCACCAACGGTGTGCTAGCCGATGTAGATGCGGGCGACCTTGCCATTTACAAAGTGTACATCCTCATTTACGATGGGGCTTACTTTCAGGTAGCCAATCTTTATGCTGGCGGTACGGTGCTTTTACCACCGGATGCAACAGAAGATCTGCGCGGTATTGCTCAAATTGCAACGTCAGCAGAAATTAATGCAGGTAACAACAACACCAAGTTTGTAACACCTGCAAAACTTGCCGCCTACGTGGCCAATAAGCTCTCAGGCTTATGGGAAGATAAAGGGCTTATTAACTGTTCAACAAATCCTTTATATCCGGCTGGCCAGGTTGGCGATGCTTATACGGTAAGCGAAGCTGGAAAGATTGGTGGTGTGAATGGCTTAGCGGTTGGCGTAAGAGCAATTCTTTATTGTAACGGCGACAATCCGGGCGGAGCGCAGGTTGATGTAGGAGTGAACTGGACGATCATTCAGCCAACCACGGAGCATGCAACAGAGGTTATCATCGGCCTGGCCAGGATTGCCTTGCAAGCAGAGGTTAATGCTGGTGCCGATAATTCTACAATTGTAAGCCCGCTTAAATTAAAAACACTGCTGGACAACCGGGTTGCCACAGAATTGGTAAGCGGTTTGGCAGAGCTTGCAACACAGGCGGAAGTAAACACAGGACTTGACGATTCAAGGATTGTAACGCCGCTAAAGCTAAAAAGCTTTATAACTAGCGCAATCGTTCAGGCAAATGAAGACACGCCTGGTATTGCGAAGATAGCTACCATGCCCGAGGTAAATGCAGGCATTGATAACAACTCCATCGTAACACCTGCCAAGCTTGCAGCTTATGTTGGCGGTAAAATCACAGGCCTCTGGAAAGACAAAGGCTTGATTGATTGTTCCTTAAATCCAAATTATCCAGCCGCCCTTGCAGGAGACGCATACACAGTTAATGTAGCTGGTAAAATTGGTGGTATCAATGGACAGATGGTAAGCGTAAGAGACATTATTTATTGTCATGCCGATTCGCCTTCTGCCAACGAAGCAATCGTTGGATCCCGCTGGAGCGTAATCCAGGCAAACCTGGAACAGGCGACGGAGGTCGTAGCAGGTTATGCACGTGTTGCCTTACAGGTGGAAGTAAATGCGGGTGATAATGATGTCGCATTCATTACTCCATTAAAGCTGAAAGCCTTTTTAAACAGCAGACTTGCTACGGAAATTCTGAGCGGCCTGGCAGAAATCGCCACGCAAGCTGAAGTAAACGGAGGTGTCGATGATACAAGGATAGTAACACCGTTGAAGCTAAAGGGCTATGTGAATAACGCTATCAGACCAGCTAACGAAGATTCACCCGGCATTGCAAAAATTGCAACAGCACCAGAGGTTTATGCCGGTGTAGATGACAGCTCATTTGTAACTCCTGCGAAGCTCGCAAATTACATTGCCAGTAAAGTTACCGGCCTATGGGAAGATAAGGGCGTAATAGATTGTTCCACTAATCCTAATTTCCCTGCAGCCCAAAACGGAGATGCTTATACTGTAAGCGTCGCAGGAAAGATCGGAGGGCCGCTGGGACAACCAGTAGGTTTACGTGATATAATTTATTGTCGTGTAGACAGTGCTTCAGGAAATGACGCAACCGTTGGTGCAAATTGGAATATTATCCAGGCAAATTTGGATCAGGCAACTGAGACAGTAGCTGGTTATGCGAGGATAGCGCAGCAGGCGGAAGTGAATACCGGTGAAAGCAATTCAACAATTGTCACACCGTTTAAACTAAGGGCATACCTTAGCGACAGGGTGGCATCAGAGGCAGTCGCCGGCTTAATAGCATTAGCCAATCTTGAAGAGGTTTATTCAGGTTTTGAAGATAGCAAAGCGGTAACACCAGCTAAGCTGATGGCGCTTTTGAACGCAACACTGGTGTATCAGAGTAATAATGGATCCCACTCCATAGTGAATATCGCAGGGGTTGAAAACATCGCATCAGGTGCATTCTCGGCAATATTAGCGGGTTCAAATAACAAAGCTCTTGGCGCATTTAGCGTTGCTCTCGGACAGCTGGCCGAAGCCAGGTTATATGGTGAATCAGCCTATGCATCAGGAGGATTTAAAAATGTTAGCGGGAGTGCTCAATTCTCATCACTTCGTTTATTCAATATTATTCCTTCAGGAGTAAGATCTTACCCTTTAACACTGGACGGATCAGGTTTGAGCGGAACTAATCGCTGGAGGCCTGCAAATAATTCAATTCAGCAATTTGAAGCCCAGGTTACAATAGTACAAAACAGCGGTGCTTCCGGAAAAGCAGGAGATTGTTGGACTGGCGTATTTGAAGGCGTTGTGAAAAACACAAATGGCAGCTGCACATGGGTAGGCGGTGAACCAACACTAAAAAACGCACGCCAGGATACTGGATTTTTTCCAAGTCTGCAGTTTATAGCTAATGGCGATGAAGTTACAATTGCGGTTGATGGTATGATCGAAAGAAGCCTTCATGCCATGGTAACAGTCAACATCAGTCAAACGAAATTCTCCCTTGCCTGAGCAAGGGGGAATTTCCCTAACCTAAATGGGATGAATATGGAGTACGGAAAACTAATAGCAATTCTGTTCGGAGCAACGGGCTTCTGGAGCCTGGCAGAGTTCCTCATTCGCCTTTATG
Source organism: uncultured Bacteroidota bacterium (assembly GCA_937868565.1). GTDB lineage: Bacteria > Bacteroidota > Bacteroidia > B-17B0 > Aurantibacillaceae > Aurantibacillus. Next base: position 6,347 of record CALMND010000128.1, read on the forward strand.
CAAATAAACGGAAAGAATCGGCGGAGCTGCGTAATCTTCAGGCGCAAACAGAATCGAGTGTTATAAAGAACTGGATCACATGGTCACAGACACTCGAAAAGCGGGTGAAAGAGCTGGAGACCGTTGCCGAGGAAAACAAGGAGCTTAAAAAGCAAATAGAAAGCCAGCGTAAGCGCATTGTTGAGTTGGAAACAAAAGTTGAAAAAGTTGAGAAAGAGAATGAATCACTCCTAACACAGCTCCGTGGACTATCCAACAACTAATACTAACGGTCATACACCAGGAAAAGGCATGCGTCTGCTGCAGGCTATTTTCCTGGTGGCCGTTACTATTCAGGCGCTTGCGGCGCTCCATGACCGGTTTGCAAAAGGAATAAGAGAATCGGCCAAAGCAACTAACCTATGAGCATTCGTAAAAAGCAGTTATTCTGGGGGGCCGGACTTGCCATTGGCATCCTGGCAATAGGGGGTATAGTGCATTTCGCACGTAAAGCTCCTGCAAAATCAACAGTTAAACCAGCTCTCAAGCTAACAGGATGGCTTAAACCAGTTACGGCGAAAGTATCCAGCAAATTCGGGTACCGCGTTAATCCAGTCAGCAAAATACATCAATTCCATAATGGCATTGATTTACCGGTGCCTTTAAATACGCAAGTAAAAAACCCGCAGGACGGAACAGTGCTTGATGTTTACAATAACAAAGATGGTGGTAACCAGGTACTGATCCGGCACAAGGAAGGAATAGTTTCAGGTTATGCACACCTTAATAAGGCCCTCGTTAAAAAAGGAGAGACAATTAAGAAAGGTCAGGTAATTGCCCTTTCGGGTAATACAGGCAAAAGCACCGGACCGCATGTTCACATGACTTTAAAGGATGTTAAGGGAAACTACCTGGATCCTGGAACTGCTATCTATAGCTAATAAAAATTAAGATAGATGAAAGTGGAAAAGATCACGCACAGCCGTTGAATCCTCGAATTTTCCAGCGAGTAAAATCAGTGTTTTCTTAAGCTCGTGGT
>CALMND010000129.1 GCA_937868565.1 uncultured Bacteroidota bacterium
ACACTAAGTAACATTTTAGTATATTTGTTAGAAGCACTTTGTATTGTTTATTAAAAAAATTCTGATAATTATTTGCCTTTTTTTCGAGGTTTATTCAGGTTTTGGACAGGACATTCATTTTTCGCAATACAATGGTTCCTTGCTTAATATAAGCCCCGGATTTACAGGTTTATTTAATGGTGACTATCGGTTTAGCAGCATTTTCAGAAGTCAGTGGTCGAGCGTACCGGTTTCTTATTCCACGTTTAATATGAACGCCGAACAAAGATTAAGTCCGAAACAGTTGGGTAAAGACATGCTGGGAATTGGCCTCGTTTTTAATAACGATAAGGCTGGCGATGCGCGTTATGCAGCTACACAGCTTTACGGAAACCTGAGTTACATTTTTCTGGCAAAACCGGACAGTTCCTTAATTATAACTTTAGGTACTAGTTTTGGTTTTAATCAAGTTGGATTTGATTACACCAAAATGACTTTTGATAGTCAGTTCGACGGCTTGCAGTATAACAGATCCTTGGGTACCGGGGAAAGTTTTAATTGGACGCAATACAACTACCTAGACCTCAATTTGGGTTCTGCGGTTCAATATGTTTTAAAGCACAGGCACCGTTTTATGTATGGGCTGGCTTTTCATCATGTTACAGGGCCGGTTATATCTTATCAGGGAAACGACATCAGTAAGTTAGACTATAAGGTCAGTAATTATTTAAGCTATAACACTCCACTTGGGCAAAAAACAGAATTGATTACTGAGGCTTTGTTTTCACTACAGGGAAAAAACTATGAAATCATTCCTCACGCTTCCTTAAAGTACTTTATGAATAAGGCCGATAATCTTGCCATATCAGGGGGAATGTCTTTTCGCGCAAGAGATGCCATTGTTTTTAGAGTTGGTTATTTTAATAAAACACTTCAGGCGGGGATGGCCTACGATATTAACACCAGTAAATTTAACGCAGCCACCAACCGTCGGGGAGCTTTTGAGTTATTTGTAAATTATGTTTTAAAATTAAAGCCCACGTTTAAAGCCAAACGGAGGGACTGCCCCGTTTTTATGTAGTAACTCAGGAGAGCTTGAACTTTTTAATAACTTTTTAAAGGAGCCGATTTTTTAATTTGGTCAATTGGTTTTAAACTCAGACCATTAATAGCCGAAGCATTATTGGGTGAGAAACACAAAACTTTATTAAAAAGAGCTTTTGACTCTGAAGTTTTATTTAATTGATAATTTGTCCAGGCCTGCATTAATAGGGCATCGGCATCGGTTGGGTAGAGCGACATTACCTTTTCAAAATAGGTAAAGGCTTTTTCGTATTCTTTTTTTTCGTAGGCTAAAACGCCTAATTTGTAGTGTGCGTAGGTGTTGTGTGGGTCAATGGCAATGATATTGTCAAAATGATTTTTTAAATCGTTTTTGTTTCCCAGAATCTCTGTTGGAATGGCGCAGCCCAATTTAGGTTCCACCGAATTTGGTTTTAATTCGGAAGCAATTTTATAGTAGTTAACTGCTTCAGCCTGCAATCCGGCTAAGTAACAATACCAGCCCAATTTTAAATTTAAAAAATAAGAAGATTTATCGTACACATTTTTAACCGAGTTTACCGCACTTTTGTAGTCTGTTTTGGAAGCAAATTCGTACGCTTTGGTTAAGCCTGCCATTAGTTTTTCATCGTTTGGCGCAACTCTTTTTATGGCTGTAAAACCTTCGTTTGCAGAAGCGTCATTCGGTATGTATAAATGCACGATGTTAAAATACTTTTCGGCTTCGGCATTATTTCCCATTCTTAAATTTGTCCAACCTAGCATTAAATTATTGTCGTAATCAAAGGGATAAAGCGCATTTACTTTTTCAAGATAGCTAAGTGCTTTTGTGTATTCTTTATTGTAATAATAAATCGAACCCAGATTCCCGTTAATTATTTTGTTGTTTGGATCTATTTGAAGTATTTTTTTATCCTGTTCAATGAGGTCGTTAAAATCTCCTAAGGAATAAGCGGGGAAGCCGTATCCATAACGTGGCTCAATAGCATTAGGTTTTGTTTGAATGGCTTTATTATAAAATTCCATCGATTTTTTCTTATTACCTGCTTTGTAATTCAACCAGCCAAGTCTCAGATTTACTTCATAAGAGGTACTATCATTTAGACTTAACATGGTTTCAATTGCGGGTACATATTCCTGCTTTTTTTCTTGTTCAATACTTTTCGTAAAAGCCACTACTGTTTTGTCATTTTGTTGGGCAAAAATTAGAGAATTGAAAAACAATACGATAAAGAATAAGCCAGTTGTAACAATTTTTTTCATCTTTATAAATGGTGTTAGTAGGGTAAATTTACTATTTTTCTTTATCTCTATAAAAAAAGTAATCCTACGGCCCTATTTGCGTTGGTCGTAGTTGTTTATATTTTTACCTTAGAAGCGGATAGAGTTTTATGAAGGGGCATTAGTAGAAATGTTGACACGACTTGCAATAGCAGATTTATTGAAGGGAATTGCTGTTTTCTTTATGATTCAGGTGCATATTATTGAGTTATTTGCACACGAAACAATTTACAACAGCTCTCAAGGTAAATGGCTTCTTTTTTTTGGCGGCCCTATTGTGGCACCTGTCTTTATGGTTATCATGGGTTATTTTCTGGCAAAGTCTGAAAAAACAACTAAAACGCTTGTGTTGCGAGGTGTTAAAGTTTTTTGTCTAGGTATGTTTCTTAACCTGGCTTTAAATTTTAATCTGATTTTATCAGTTGCAAAGGGAATTTATCACTACGAATTACTCCCCTATATTTTTGGTGTAGATGTATTGCTTTTCGCGGGTTTGGCAATTATTCTGCTGTCTATGGTCAGGGTTTTTCTTACGAGTAATCTTATTCTTACTATTTCTTTGATTTTGTTGTGTGTTATATCGGGAGATTTTATAAAGGAGTATCTTCCTCAAAATTCTATCATCAAGTATGTCTCTGCTTTTTTTTATGGCACTGTTAATTGGTCTTATTTTCCGATACTTCCATGGCTGGCATACCCTTTAACAGGTTTTGTGGTGCATCAATTAAATCAAACGCATAAGATAGATTCCTTTGCATCTCTGCGAATAAAAGTTGCGACGGCTTTTTGTTTTGCTGTTTTCTTGACTTTAACTATAAATTTCGGAATTTCTGTGTCATCGCAATTGTCTAACTATTACCATCATGGGTTTGTGTTTTATTTATGGACTATTGTGTTTTTGTTTTTCTATGTTTTTTTTGTGAATGAAATAAATAAACTATTAAGTGATATTTTGCTGTTTAGGTTCCTAAGGTGGTTGGGAATGAATGTAACGATTGTTTATCTTGTTCAATGGGTTATTATTGGTAATGTTGCCACAGAGATTTATAAAAGTATTTCTTCTCCTGTGTATCTTGGACTTTGTTTTATTGGTATTTTAAGTATTTCGAGTTTGATGTGTTATTTTATAAATAGGGTAAGGGGACAGAGATTTTGATGTAGATTGATGAATTGATTTACAAGCTTAACGAATATGTTGTGCTTTTATTGCGTTGTAGAAGAGCGCTTACCAAAAATTGCCCGAACAACTTGTCCCGCACAGGCGGAAATGACCACGTCCGCCCAATGGCCGTGGCATTTGCTGTTACCGCCTAGTGTTTTGTCCACATGTCTGAAGAGCTTTGTTGGATTTATTTTTCTAATGTCCAGCTACCTAAAAGCCAATATAAAATTGCCCCGCTTAGTCCATTATGTTTGTAAGTTCTTTTTTGTCCGCATGCGTCAAAAGTTATTTTTTTAGGCAAATGTCTGCAGGTTTTTGTATAAAAATCTGTATAGTATTCCGTCACCGAATAGGTTAATTTGTCTTTGGGGCAATTAGTTTCTTCGCTGACTCTGGTCAAAAAGTTGTCCATTTTGTTAAGGATAGATTTTTTGTTGGCTTTAGTAAAACATGTTCCGAAGGTCAGTGATTGTGTCTGTGCTGCAGCGAAAAAGGTTGCTGTCAAAATAAGAACTAATAAAAGTGACTTTTTCATGTTTGGTCATAGTATGAATGCGATTATGAAGTAGGATATTGTGTTTCCAAGTCCGTGCGCAACCCAGCCAGGAATAATGCTCCCGTTCGCATATTTTTCCTTTATATAACCAATAATCCAGCCCATTAATGTTGAAAAAACTGTAATTACTATCAACGGTAAAACGGTCGTCTTTGTCAAAAACCAAAATAGTAATAAATGTACCAAACCAAATATTACAGCTTGAATCAGATTACCCCTTTTGAAACCAAGTTTATTTATTAATCGTTTGCCCAAAAAGCCACGAAAAAAAATTTCTTCTGACAATGATGTTTTTATTATTGCCATAATGAGAAGTGATACAATTGTGAGAGAATTAAAACCCATTGCTTTAAACTTCCCAGTAACACTTTCAGGCGCAAGCATAGCTTGTTTTATTCCATCATTTGCCAATGCCACGCTAATCATTGAAGTAATAGAAATCAGAATTACAACAAGTACAAGCGCTATTGATTTAGCGGTGGGCTTATAAAGCCCTATGTACTTAAAGAAAGTAACAGTTTTATCCTTTCTGAATAAGAAGAAAGCAAAAGGTATCAACGTAAATATACTTACTTGAAGAATAGCTGAAATAAAGTCATTTATTAATTGTGTCATAGGCTTTGCTATTAATTCATTAAATTCTGAAAAAGTTCTTTTCAAAGTTACTGATAGCAGTAGCCTGTGAAAAAACTAGTTTGAGTATTTTTTGGATGCTTATCCGTATAAAATTCATTTAAGTGATTCTCAGCGATTTCATTTTAGTTTTTTTTGCAACCTGACCTACGTTTGGCGAGCAGAAGCAGGCGTGCTTACGAAGCATAACCTGAATTAACTGACCAAAGGTATTTTAAACATACTCAATATTATTTGTACGGGCAATAAAAATTCCATAAGCGACCGCTTTAATAAGCCGGAATGTTGAATGAGGCCGTCCGCATACTTTGACGCATGTTGTTAGCAGTTGCCCTTTATCATACGGTAAATATTGAAATTTATTTTTTGTTATCCCCATATTTTTCAGTAAATAAAGTCTAATTTTAATCGATAAACTAACTCATGAAACGTATCTTATTTTTATTACTTGTATCAAATATATTTAATTGTACAATGTCTGCCCAACATTCGATTGTGCTGAAAGGCATTGCGAAGAAAGCATATGACAGCATTCCGAGCCTTGGGTCTATACTAGTTTGGCAAAAGAATAAAATTGTATGCGAGGAATATTTTAATGGAGCGAATGATAGTACAAGTTTTAAAGTCAAATCTGTAACAAAGTCAGTTGTCTCTGCGCTTGCTGGAATTGCAAATGATTATAATCTTTTACCTGATTTAAAAACACCTGTTTTTAGTTTATTTCCAGAGTATGCAACGGACTTTACGAAAACTCAGAACATTGGATTTATTGAATTAATCAAATCAAATGATTCGCTTAAGAGGTTAATAACATTGAGAGATTTGATGACAATGCAGACAGGGTACTTATGGGATGATAATAGTCCGTTAAGTAGCAGAGTATTTAATAGTTCATCTGATCCGGTCAGAAGTACACTAGATTTGCCATTTGAAGATTTGCCGGGAACTAAGTTTAAATATTGCACACCTGCAACGCATGTCGTGGGAGTTGTCGTATCAAAGAGTATTAAAGGGAATTTAAAAGAATTTGCTGACACTGCGCTTTTTAAACCTATTGGTGTAACTATTACATCTTGGTACAATGACCCATTAGGCAGAACAATGGGTGGTACCGAATTGTCAATGAAGGCAACCGACATGATCAAGTTTGGCTTACTGTATTTAAATGACGGAAAAGTAAATGGTAAACAAATTATTTCAAAGTCATGGATTAGTGAGTCAACAAGTGAGCAGGTTGTTTTACATGAATGGGATGTCTTACCAGGAGCAAACGGTTACGGTTATTTTTGGTGGAGGCGGAAAACAAATGGCCATCAAGCATTTGTTGCAAGCGGGTATGGAGGGCAATTAATTTGCGTAATACCTGATTTACAAATGGTCGTTGTCACAACTTGTTTTGTCGACGAGAGAAATAGAGGTCGTTCCGAAATAAAACGGCTGCACGGGTTTATTGATAAAATTGTAAAAGTGTCTAAATAGTCAGTCGAAAAAATTCTGCTTCCAGAAAAGTTGTTTACGGAGATTTGTACGTGGCCATTTTTACATAACGGTTTACAAGTAGGCAAAGTTTGCGGCTAATGTCCAGCTAAGCATTTTAGCAAACCTGCGCCGAAATTTTTTCTTGCTTGCTGTTATGCAGCGTTGCGAACGTATGGCTTAATTGTCTTAAGGTCCTTTTGTTTATGTTTTGTTTCGTTTTCGATGTCGAAATCGTCTTGAAGGCCCAACCAGAATTTAGCAGTGTTACCGCCTAGTGCTTTGTCCACATGTCTGAAGAACTTTGTTGGATTTATTTTTCTAATGTCCAGCTACCTAAAAGCCAATATAAAATTGCCCCGCTTAGTCCATTATGTTTGTAAGTTCTTTTTTGTCCGCATGCGTCAAAAGTTATTTTTTTAGGCAAATGTCTGCAGGTTTTTGTATAAAAATCTGTATAGTATTCCGTCACCGAATAGGTTAATTTGTCTTTGGGGCAATTAGTTTCTTCGCTGACTCTGGTCAAAAAGTTGTCCATTTTGTTAAGGATAGATTTTTTGTTGGCTTTAGTAAAACATGTTCCGAAGGTCAGTGATTGTGTCTGTGCTGCAGCGAAAAAGGTTGCTGTCAAAATAAGAACTAATAAAAGTGACTTTTTCATTTTTTTGATGTATGAATATTGGTCTTACTCGTATGGCTTTTCAGATTCGCCCCGTTTATATGGTCTCTGGTCTCCAATTCTAATATTTATTTGTCGACGAAATGTTTATTTTGGTTGTCTGTCAGCATTGGTGGTAACGTTTTGCAAATTGCCGACGTTGGGCTTAAAAGCTTCCATCGTCTAGCCGTACAAAAGTTTATTAAATGTAAATGTTTTTAGTGAGGAAGGCAAAAATCTTGAAGTCCCGATAATTATCGGGATGAGCGAGGCAGTGCGCTAGCGAAAATACAAAAGCGACCTGCCCTGAGCTTGCCGAATGGAGCTTACCAAAAATTGCCCGAACAGCTTGTCCCGCAGAGGCGGGAATGACCGAGTCCGTCCAATGGCCGCCAGATTTGCTGTTAGCTACTAGTGCGCCATTTCCAATGTGTATTGGGATGCCCGAACTTGAGATCAAGGGAACACCACCATTAAAAAAGAATGAGGTAAATTAATATTATTGACCAAAAAATTAAATGTCCGTACAATGTATATTTTGCAAGTATTCTCCTTTCATTTTTTGTAGACTTACGGTTCATTAAAAAAATCATAACATGAAGAAGTGGTAATCCGGGAAAAAATAAAAAAGTTAATTGAGGTGTACCTGTTATTGGACCGCTAATAGTAAAATAAAGAAGTGCTGTAAAGAAGCCAAATTCAAAAAGTAAAATGCAAACTGTTGAAAGTAAAGGTTGCTGGTTAACAAAATCTCTTATTTGTTTTGTCATGTTCAAATTAAGAATTTGTGGCATATTTCAAAATTAAAACCACGCAAAATTCTGGAAATCAAGGGGAAAATGAAGATGAATAAAGCGCACAATGCAAAGCCTGAATACCTATCCCTGTTCGGGTACACAACAAACTATCGTTCTATACCTGAACCTTTTGGAGGTTTCATCAATATATTGCTTTATCATGTTAGCCTCTTAGTTTTCAACTAAAATTAATTCTTCTTACAACATTTTAAAATTACCCTGAGTCAATAAATCTTCTTCGCTAAGCGTTCCAATATCAATAATCTCCGACCTAAATAGGGAGCGGATGGCCTTTATCCATCTTTTTCCGCGCTCTGAGAGTTCAAAGTCGTCTGACATTAAACGTCCCCGCATTAAAAGAATGCCAAGGTCAGCACCCTCGTATAGGTAACCGTCTTTTTGTGTGATTTGAAAATAAAAGGCTTCGCTATCGCCCACAACGGATTGCCGATGCGCGGCCATTTTTTTGAATTGTATGTTTCCGTTTTTCTTCATTTCCCAAATTCCGGATTGCGGTACCTGTGTGGCTAATTCTAAAGTCCCGAGCGTGTGTTTAATCACCAACTGGCTCCAACTGTCCATGTTCTCGGCCAGCGCCCAACGGTTGCTTAATTCATCGGTGTTAATTTCATAAGGCACATTCAGCCATTCGAGCAGGTGAAATAAAAAGAGAGGTACATCTTCCATCGCAAATTTGGAATGATTGGTGAGGGAACTGACACCCGAAACTCTGGGATTTAATTCTCCCAAATAAATTTCACCGTTGTCTTTATCAATTAAAAAGTCCAGTTCAAAATAACCTTTGTAGCCTTCTTTGCGAAGTTGATCACCAAAAAGCCGGGTGTATTTTTTTGCCTTTTCCCTGATGTCTGCATTAAACGCATTAGGATAAATTTCATTTCCGCACCAGCCGCCTTTGTAGGGTGTTAACTCCTTAAAGCCTACCAATTCAGTCATTAAAGGGGCTACGAGTGTGCCGTGTTGTGTTACACACCCTTCAATCGCGGTTCCGAAGCAATTAATGCGTTTCATTATTTTTACTTCTTTTTCGTTGAGAATTTCTTCTTCGTGCTTCTCAAAATCTTCTTGTTTGGAAATAAAAAAAGTAGTGTGACCGGAGTCTCCAAACGGTGTTTGAATAACCAGGTCTGTTCCTAAATTTTTCGAAATTTCTTTGAGCTGGGTATAACTTTCTACTTTTGAAAGCACATAGGGAACACAGGAAACACCCGCTTTTTCCGCAATGCGGTTCGTATTTACTTTATTGTCCAGACTGGATCTGAGCTGTGCGGAAGGGAAACAAACATCCAGTCCAAGGTTTTTTGCAAGCTCCTCCGTTTTTTCATCAAACATTAGAAACAAGGCTTTGCCTGCCTTTCCGTTTACTTTTCTGGAATTAATGTATTCTATTACTTCAGGATGTGTGAGTAAATAGTTATTGATGTCTTCTATATTTTGAAATTCTTCGTGAGGGACTTCTCCCTGGGGAGAAAATAAATTAGGATGCTTTCCTTCAAAAGAATCAATGTGACTGATGTATTTAAAATTACTAATCCATTCATCAATCCCCAATAAATTAAAAT
>CALMND010000130.1 GCA_937868565.1 uncultured Bacteroidota bacterium
CAACCTACGGCGTATGCGTTTGAAACTAAAATTTAAACTCAACAAGCTGTTTGAGGATTTAGTAAGTTCAGAAATGTTGACGATTTGGATGTTTGAAAGTTAATGTTTAATATGCAGGCTTCCTGCCACTAAGTAGGTTATTTTTATGGAAAAGCAGATAAAAATATTATTACTGGAAGACGAATTAACGGATGCAGCACTAATCATGCGGATTATAAAAAAATCGGGCATGGATCATGATTTGCACTGGGTTGAAACTAAAAACCATTTTGTTTCTGAACTTGAAAGCTTTAACCCCGATTTTGTTCTAGCAGATAACTCGTCGCATGGAATCAGTGCCATGGAGGCTCTTAAAATCACAAAAGAATTTAATCCAAATTTGCCGTTTATTATGGTTACAGATCAGGAAACGGAGGAATTTGTTTTTGAGTCCTTTTCGGCTGGAATAGATGATTATGTGCTAAAGAGTAGCTTACTGCGCTTACCATCTTCAATTAAGAATATTCTGACAAAAGCAGAAGCAAAAAAAGAGAAAGAAGAAGTGGAAACTCTTCACAAGGAGCTAAAAGTTGCTTTTGGCCAAATGGAAGAAGTGAATAAAAACATGACGGACAGCATTAATTATGCCAAATTAATTCAAGAAGCGATGTTGCCGGAAAAAGCCGTGTTAACTAACTACTTTCCTAATTCACTTATTATTTACAGGCCAAAGGATATAGTAAGCGGAGATTTTTACTGGTTTGTTGAAAGAGACAACAAATTACTCATTGCCGTTGCAGACTGCACGGGGCACGGTGTGCCGGGAGCACTCATGTCTATGATTGGTTATAGTTTGCTTAACGAAATAGTTAATGTTAAAAAAATTACTTCGCCCTCTGAAATACTTACTAAATTAAACAAGGGCCTAAGACGAGCTCTTAAACAAAACAAAACGGGTAATCAAAGATGTGACGGAATGGACATAGGTTTGTGCTCTATCGACAGGCAAAACAAAACTATCGAGTTTTCGGGCGCTAACAGACATTTAATTTATTTCAGAGACAGAGAATTAGATTTGGTAAAAGGAAATAAAAATGGCATAGGGGGACTTTATACAGACTCAGTGCTTCAGTTTACAACCCACACCATTTCCTATGACGAAAACGATGTGATATATATGTGCACCGATGGGTACGCTGATCAGTTTGGGGGAGCACGAGGTAAAAGGATGATGACAAAAAGTCTATTTCGAATTCTAGAAAAATCACTTTCATTTGGGATTTTGGATCAGGAAGATTTGCTTAATCATTGGCTGGATAAGTGGAAAGGGAATTATGAACAAACAGATGATATTCTTTTGGTTGGAATTCAACTGTAAAATCTAAATTATTTAGATTTATGTTCCGTTGAGAGTTGGGGTTTTGTTACCGAGATTTATTCATCTGCGAATAGAACAATTATGTTAAGGAAATTAGCTTTAATAAGAGGTCATCAGACTAATAGACCCTCAAAATCCATTACGAAAGCAGCTTTTGTCTGAGCATAAATTCCAGCTGTTCATTGGTTGCCATAAGCTGCTCGCTATAAAACTTTTGTTTTTTCTTAAGATTGTAAACGCCGTAAGCTTCTTCTATTGTTTTCCTTAAAACATCTTCTTGCCAGGGTTTTTCCAGGTAATGATATATTTGCCCTCTGTTAATCGCATCCTTTATCGCTTCAATGTCAGAAAATCCGGTTAACAAAATTCTTATTTGATCAGGATTATCCTTTACCGCCTGCGCAAGCAAATCTGTGCCCAGTTTTCCTGGCATCCGTTGATCGGTTATCAAAACATGAATCTCGTTTTCCGAGAGAATTTTATTACCTTCATCAACCGATAAAGCAGTGAAAATCGTGAAATGACGCCTAAACGAAGCCCTAAAGGATATCAAATTATTCTCCTCATCATCAACGTATAAAACATGTATTGCTGACTCCTGTTCCATAGTTTATATTTTAATAGTTAAGCAGTGCGTGAGAAGGGCTTACCCTTAAAGTTACTAATAAAAATAATAATGGCTCTAATTTAACAATAATAATTTTATTTTTACAAAATCAAATACGTTAAATATATAAGGAGCAGATATTGTAGGCTAAGTAAAAGGTACTAAAAATAGACAAATGGCAAAAGAGTATGAAAAGCTTAACCAAATAAAACAAAAACAAACCCAGAAAGAAGAATCATATAAACCGGTTTTTTTAAGATTAAACCAGCCTCAGGACGAATCCAAATTTTTTGAGATATTGGAAAGTCCGGGACTCTTTGTTGGCGATTTTATAATAGACCAAATAAAAGAACTGCTACAATTCAAAAGCCCTCAAAAGAAATTTTTGCCACAAGAGTTGGATCAGCTTGCCAAACAGCATTTGGGCTCGAATCAACCGGAAGCTTACGGTGTTTGGGTCTACTTTCCTTGGTCAAACAGGCTCATTCATATTTTAGACGAAGAAGAATTTATACAGGTAAGAACCAGTCGCAACCAGCTTAAAATAACGCCTGACGAGCAACAGAAATTATCTCAAAAAAAAATTGGCGTTATAGGCCTTTCGGTCGGACAATCCGTTTCAGTGACCTTGGCTATGGAACGAATATGTGGTGAACTGCGTTTAACAGATTTTGATCTTTTGGAGCTTACCAATTTAAATAGGATACGAACTGGTGTTCATAATTTAGGCCTACCAAAAGTTTATTCGGTAGCCCGCGAAATAGCTGAAATAGATCCATTCATAAAAGTAGTTTGTTATCCGGAAGGTTTGAATGAAGCAAATATGAACGATTTTTTTACTAAAGATGGAAAATTGGATTTGCTGGTTGAGGAGTCGGATGGTTTTGATATAAAAATTTTATCTCGCTACAAGGCGCGTGAATTAAAAATACCTGTAATCATGGAGGCTAGTGACCGTTGTATGGTTGATGTGGAGCGATTTGATTTGGAACCGGAACGACCAATTTTACACGGCCTGGTTGATCATCTGGATATCACCACACTCAAAAACCTCAAAACTACCGAAGAAAAAATTCCTTACATGTTGGATATTTTGGGTATAGAAACATCGTCACCACGCCTAAAAGCCTCCATGTTAGAGATTGAACAAAGCATAAACACCTGGCCACAGCTTGCTTCAGCGGTTACAATGGGTGGAGGCATT
>CALMND010000131.1 GCA_937868565.1 uncultured Bacteroidota bacterium
GCATCTATTTTTTCGGCATTCAGCCCCAGATTTCTGTTAAGTTCGTCCGTTTCCCTCCCCATGCCTTGGTAAAGCCCGCAGTCTAATAAAATCTGTTTTCCCTTTTCGGTAATTATCAAATGTTTGCTTCCGGTAACCGTTTCTGTCGCTCCTATAAATTTCACTTTCATAATTACACTTTCTTAATTTATTACAATAAGTTTCTCAAAATATAACGTAGCCAGAAACAACAGCGTGAGAGTATTAAGTTCCGAATTATTTTTTAATATTTGACACTTCATGTAACTCATTTTTTATTTTGCGGTGCGTACCAATCTGCTAAATTAGAAGTTTCAAGAAAACACCAAGGTTTGCAATTGCAATCAATCCCAGACTAAGCAAACAATCACTTGTTTGTAGAGACTACCGGACACATAATTCAACATGGCATGCAGCAAATAGGCAAGGTAACTTATTGTTAATGTTAAGTCCTCCCTAATTGTTTTAGACGATGTATGTGAGACAACATGGCAGAGCTGAAACTCGGCTTAAGGTTATAAGCAATGCCGTACTGTAGAGCTGTTTGTTGCACAATGGGAGCAAGCTTTTTGTAGTGTATGTGGCAAATGCCCGGAAACAAATGGTGTTCTATTTGAAAGTTTAATCCGCCTACATACCAGCTGAGTAATTTGTTGTTGCGGGCAAAATCGCTGGTGGTTTGCACCTGATGCACGTGCCACTCGGTTGAAATGGTGGGCTGTGCTTCGGGTTGTCCGGCGCCTTCCACCACGTGTGCCATTTGAAACACAAAGCTTAAAATAATGCTGGCCACCCAGTGCATGATGATGAAGCCTGTAAATATCTGCCAGAAACTGAATGGCGTTAACCAAAGCGGTAGTCCAAAAATAACGGTGAGATAAACAATTTTGCGAATGAACATTTTTATGAACTCGCCGGTGAGTTTTTTGTTTTGTGTTTTAAGCAAATCCATTTTTGCGTATTTATACAAACGCACAAAATCGTTGGTAAGCATGGTCAGTGTCATCATGCCATAAAACACAAAGGCGTAAATAAACTGGTACTTGTGTATTTTTTTAAGTGGCATTTGTTCGGCCAAACGAATAGGTCCTTTGTTATCAATGTCCTCGTCCATACCCGAAATGTTGGTATAGGTGTGGTGCAATACATTGTGTTGTATTTTCCAGTTAACCACATTGCTGCCTAATAAATAAAGTGTGCCCGACAATAAATCGTTTACCCATTTTCTTTTTGAATATGCCCCGTGACAGGCATCGTGCATAACACCCATACCCACACCGGCAATGCCAATACCCATTACCACTGAACAGAAGAGCGCGCCCCAACTGTTCATGGGTATAAATAGTACGAGAAAAAACGGCACGAGGTAAATGGATATCATGGCAATGGTTTTAATTACCATTTTTGCATTGGCTTTTTGCGAGATGTTATTTTCCTTAAAATAGCTGTTTACTTTTCTTCTTAATTCGGCTGCAAATTGATTTTCGAGTTTATCTTTTCCTGTAAATCTGATGGTTTCCATAATTTTGTTTAAACATTTTCTCCCCAATTTTTTAATTCTTCAGCGCTCCACAATTCGGGAAAGAAAATACGGCGCTGATATTTTGGCAACATGTATTTTTTCCAGTCGCTGCCACCCGTTGCTTCGGCAGTTTTGCCATCGCTTTCTAAATATTTTTCTGCTGCATAATAATGCGCCATTACCCAGGTAATGTTTACTGTTGTATCGTAATGGCGCATGGCCTTTATCAGGTCCGGATGCTGACGTTCAGCTTCGGGCAAACTTTTGTACTTGTGCCAAAAGTTACACGTGTTATAGACTTTCAGTTTTTCTAAAAACAGCGCTTTGTAACGTTCTTCGAACAAACGTACCAGCGTCGTTTTTTTTCCTGTGTTGTGGTCTTTGCCTGCTGCCTGCCAGTACAGGTGTTCATACACGTTATCGTAATCGGCGTTTCGGTCAAAGGTTTCTCTAAAACGTCGGTCGATTAAATTTATCCAGTCAGTTGAAGCAAACTCTATAAGCCTGTATTGTGCGCTTTGGAAACCGGATGCCGGAGTAAGTGTATTTCGGAAATTAAGATATTGTTTTACATCCATGCCATCCATCATAATGCTAAACGAAGAAGCCAGCATATCAAAATAACGGCTCACCCGATTGAGTTTTTCTGAAAACACGGCGGCGGCAATGTTTTCAGCTTTTGCCACCTGATCTATTTCCCACAACATCATTTTAAAAAGAAGCTCGTTGATTTGATGGTACATGATAAAGACCATTTCATCAGGTTCGGTGGAGCGCTGCATTTGCAAACTCAGTAAGGCATCGGTGTGTATGTAATCCCAATAGGTAATTGGTTTAGCAAATACCAATCCTTCTAAATGCACTTCCGGATTCTGGTCAATGGCTTTAAACTTTTCTTCTATGCGTTTGTTGAGTTCAATAACTTTTTGGTTCATGTTCCTGAAATTATGCGATTGAAAAAACTTTTTCCAATTGGCGGTATATAAATAAATCGATGTCGGTGGCGCTGGTAGCATGGTTGATGTTGTTTTCATCAATCATTTCCTTAATCATATTTTCCTGACTGTTTCCTTTTTCGAGAGCGGTTTTGTATTCGATGTTGCTAAACGAGACCATGCTGTACATTGGAAAATATTTATCGGGATACAATTCGGCAATGCGTCTTTCTATTTTTTGCAATAACAAATATTCAGGGTCGGCCACTTTGTTGCGCATTACCAAATAGTTTTGCAGGGACAAATCCTGCACCGCATCGCCATTGGGTTTGCGCACTATCTGATATTCTTCTCCAATTTTTTTCCAGTTGTCTCCATGTTTTTTCATGAGTTCCCACATCACCGTGCAATCTTCAAACCCACAGTTCATACCTTGTCCGAAAAAAGGAACCGTGGCATGTGCGGCATCGCCCATTAAATAGGTTTTACCATGAAACCATGGGTAACATCTTACAATGGCCAGCGACGAAAGTGGGTGATTGCCCCAGTGCTCGGCCACATCTGGTATCATGTCGTAAAAATCGGGGAAAGTGCTTTTAAAAAACTCTGTTACTTTTTCGGGCGTGGTAAGGTTGTTGAAACAATTTTTATCCCCATCAAAAGGCATAAACAAAGTGCAGGTAAAGGAGCCGTCGAAATTGGGGAGCGCAATTAGCATAAACCGACCACGCGGCCAAATGTGTAACGTGTTTTTCTCCATTTTAAAAGTGCCATCGGCATTGGCAGGTAAGAGTATTTCGCGGTAACCATCTTCAATGTAATTTTGCGAATAACTAAAGCGGTCGAGTTTTTGCATGGCATTGTATCTTACTGCCGAAAAAGCACCATCAGTGGCAAACACCAAATCGGATGTGACTTCGGTAGTGGTTCCGTTTTCGGTATTTCTAAACCAGCAGGTACCTTTTTCTAAATCGGCGTTTACACAATCCTGATTAAACACAATTTCCACCTTGCCGGTTTGTTCGGCAATGTCCATGAGTTTGCAATTTATTTCGCCACGGGATACAGAGTAAATGGCTTGTTTGTTGATGCCATAAGGCTGATAGGTGATATTGCCATCGGTATCGTGCATGGTGCGGCCATACATAGGAACGGCAATTTTACGGATTTCGTCGCCAATGCCAATGGCATCCAGTGCTTTCCAACCGCGGTAAGAAGTGGCCAGGTTGATAGATTTGCCTGCCGATATTTTAGCCTTGCGTAAATCGGGTCTTTTTTCGTACACCTTTACCGAATAGCCTTCTTTTGCCAGATACACGGCCCATAAGGAACCTACTAAACCCGAGCCTACTATTGTTGCTGTTTTCATTGTGTTGTTTTATTCTTTCAATTTTGGGATTTCCATCACCGTGCCGCATTTTTTGCAGGTGCGTAAGGACATATCATCGTAATAAGCCTGCATGAGCACCGGCAACTCGTCCACTATGTCGTGCAGTTGAAAAGAGGCGCGGTGTAATAATTCGTCGCATTTTTCGCAGTACCAACTACAGGCATCTGTTTCACCTTCTTTGCGCACCCGCTCAATAACCAAACCAATGGTGTTTTTGTAGCGTTGTGGCGAGTGTTCTACTTTTCCGGGTAACAAAAATATTTCTCCTTCTTTTATCTCAATCATCCGCGTTTTTCCGTTTTCGCGAATGGGCAATTCCATTTTGCCTTCTATCTGATAAAAAAATTCTTCGCCCTCGTTGTAATGAAATTCCTTGCGGGCATTGGGGCCACCCACCACCATGACAATAAATTCAGAATCTTTATAAATGACCTGATTGCCAACCGGTGGTTTTAACAGATGACGGTTCTCGTCTATCCACTTTTTAAAATTAATGGGAGGTAGTATGCTCATATAGTTGTGTGATGCCATTGAGGAATTCTATAAACAGAATTCCTGAACCGGCTATTACGTTTTTATAAAGTACCTCTGCGGGCCTGTTCTGCTTCTATGGATTCGAACAGAGCCTGAAAATTGCCTTTGCCAAAGGATTTAGCTCCTTTGCGTTGTATGATTTCGAAAAACAGGGTTGGACGGTCTTCCACCGGTTTGGTGAAAATCTGTAGCAGATAGCCTTCATCGTCCCTATCCACCATAATGCCCCATTTTTTAAGTACTTCTATGTCTTCTTCTATAATGCCCACACGGTCTTTTACGGTGTCGTAATAAGAGCCCGGCACATACAGAAAATCCACACCGCGTTTGCGCATTTCGGAAATGGTAAACACAATGTCGTCGGTAGCCACGGCAATGTGCTGGCAACCCGGACCGTGGTAAAAATCGAGATATTCTTCTACCTGCGATTTCTTTTTGCCATGGGCAGGTTCGTTAATCGGAAATTTAATGCGTCCGTTACCATTGGTCATTACCTTACTCATTAAGGCCGTGTATTCGGTTGAAATGTCTTTATCATCAAAGGTTACCAGATTGGCAAAACCCATTACTGTTTCGTAAAACGAAGCCCATTGATTCATGGAGCCCAGTTCCACATTGCCCACCATGTGATCCACGTATTTTAATCCTGTTGGTGTTGGATGGTATTCGGTTTCCCATTTTGCATAACCCGGCATAAACACGCCTTTGTAGTTTTTGCGTTCAACAAATATGTGCAGCGTTTCGCCATAGGTGTGAATGCCTGATTGAACTATTTCTCC
>CALMND010000132.1 GCA_937868565.1 uncultured Bacteroidota bacterium
GGAAAACCGCGATACTGACATTAGCTTTGAGGATCTAGGAAAGTAGAACGAAATACATTGAAAGTAAAAGCGGTTTATCAAGAACCGCTTTTTTTGTTTTTTGTCTGAAGCATCTCAAGGCAAGCTTGTAGAATAAAAGATTCCCAAATGGAATATTCTTTATTAGACGGGTGCAAGCCATCTTTGGCAACCAAAGAGCCGTCTTCCCCCATTTTTTTCGAAATTGGAAATATGTCTACCAACGGGAGCCCTCGTTCGCTTGATTCTTTTTTCAGAATACTATTGAAAGCCAGGATGCCTTCGCTAATATTTCTGCCATTGCTGTATTCTTTTCCTCGAGGAGTTACACCAAAATCAGGAATAGTGATTAAAAGGATATTATTCTGTTTTATTAAATTTTTTTGCAAATCGTCTAAAATGAAATTTAAATTTTTTTCAAATTGCTCTTTCGTAATACCCCTCACCCAGTCGTTAACGCCAATCAAAAGAGTCACAAAATCAGGATTGTATTTTTTAACAAGGGGTAACTCGGTATCAATTAAGTTTTGTGTACTAAAACCATTCCGAGCGGGATTATCCATTAATAAGCAATTTACGTTATTCTCAATCAGGTGTTTCGTTAAAATTACCGGCCAGGATTCCTCAGCCTTAGCTCCGGTGCATATAGTGTAAGAATCGCCAAGGGGCAAGTACTTCATTTTTTTTGTTGTACTATTAAAACTCCAAATTAAAACAAGAATCAACCAACAAAACAAATATATCGCTTGCCTCATAGTCTAATTTACGAAATTTTTGACATATGGGATTTAGAGCAAAGGTTCTTATTCCGTAATTACAAATTAGCTAACTTCACAGCATTAAGATATGAAAGTTCTACTATTGGATAATTACGACAGCTTTACTTATAACTTAGCGCACCTTGTAGAGAAGGTCAGCGATATCTCAGTAGATGTTTTTAAGAACAATGAAATTAGCTTGGGTCAAATCGATGCTTATGATAAAATTCTATTATCTCCTGGCCCAGGATTGCCATCAGAGGCTGGGATAATGCCTGATCTTCTAAAACAATATTATAAGAAAAAGTCAATCTTTGGAGTGTGTCTTGGCCTACAGGCAATAGCGGAATGTTTCGATTGCTCTTTAAAAAATCTCGATCGGGTATTTCATGGAATTGCCACTCCTATTAAAATAACAGAAGAAGATTTTATATTTGAAAACTGCCCTAAAAATTTTCTTGCTGGTAGATACCACTCCTGGGTAATTGATGAGAAACATGTAGGCAAGAATATCGTTGTTACCGCATTGGATAATGAGGGATTGATTATGGCCGCAAAACATGATTATTACGATGTAAGAGGCGTACAGTTCCACCCCGAATCTATACTTTCTGAGCACGGCGAAACAATTATTCGAAACTGGATCACTTTTAAAAATTATGTTTAATTTTCTGTAAGAAAATGCCACCTATTAAGTCAAACAACTATAGCATTGAAATCGGAATGGACGCTTTTGACCATTTAAACGCGTTCCTTAAGAAAAACCCTTATTCGGCATACTTTATTCTGTGTGATGAGAACACTTTACAACATTGTCTGCCTTTATTAGTTACCTCTTGTCCGAAATTAATTGAAGCGCATATCATCGAAATAGAAAGTGGTGAGGCAAGTAAATCCATAAACGTTTGTATACACCTATGGCAAACGTTAATGGAGCATGAACTAGACAAAAACGCACTTATCATTAATCTTGGAGGAGGAGTAGTAAGCGATTTAGGCGGATTTTGTGCTTCCGTATATAAACGGGGCATTTCTTTTATTAACGTTCCCACTTCTTTTTTAGCAATGGCAGACGCAAGTGTAGGCGGTAAAACGGGAGTTGATTTTAATAACGTTAAAAACGCTTTAGGGACATTTGCTCATCCAAAAGCAGTTTTTGTTAACCCCATTTTTTTAAACACATTGCCCAAACGGCACTACCGAAATGGTTTGGCAGAAATTTATAAAATAGCACTAGTATCCAATGATAGTTTATGGAAAACACTGAAAAGCAACGAGAAAAAAAACGCTCAATATCTAATAAGAAGGAGCGTTACCCTGAAGAATAAAATAGTATTAAAAGACCCGTTTGATAAAGGACTTAGAAAAATTTTAAATTTTGGACACACCATCGGGCATGCAGTAGAAGCAAGTTACTTAAACACCGCAAATGAACTATTGCACGGCGAAGCAATTCTGATAGGTATGATTATCGAAAGTCACCTTGCACTACAAAAGAAACTACTATCCGAAACCAATTTTTTGGAAATCATTTCTCAATTAGAACTGGAACTAGACTTCTTAAGACCGACAAATTTGAAATTAGATCTAATCCTTCCTAAAATTATAAACGACAAAAAAAATTCTAACAAAAAATTGCTATTTTCGTTAATAGACAAAATTGGTTCCTGTCAAATAAATATTCAGATTAACCAAAAACAAATCGAAAAATCACTTGAGTTTTATAATTCGATTAAGTAATGTTAGAACTTACCCGACCAATAACTCCTATTCATGTTTCTGTTAAGTTATCCGGATCAAAGAGCATCAGCAACAGACTTGTGGTATTAAAAGAAGTACTGAATGCAAAGGTTGAGCTCATTAATCTCTCAGATTCCGAAGACACTCAACTTCTGCTTGGAGCAGTCGAAAAAATCAAATCAGATAAGGCGGCCACTATCAATATTGAACATGCCGGCACCGATATGCGGTTCTTAACAGGCTTACTCTCAATTACAGAGGGAGAATGGACATTAACCGGCTCTGAACGAATGAAACAAAGGCCCATCGCTGAATTGATAAGAGCGCTTGCGAATTTGGGTGCGAAAATTAATTATCTTGAAAAGGAGGGGTTTCCACCGCTCAAAATAGTGGGCAC
>CALMND010000133.1 GCA_937868565.1 uncultured Bacteroidota bacterium
TATAAAAAAAAGCATAATTTATTTTTTTTTATTGCTTTTCTACTGCCACTTTTTTGTGTACCCTATTCGGGTAATCCTGCAAAAAAAGCAGGTAACGGGACTCGTTTTGGTTTTGGTCCACTCATAGGATTTTATACACTTCAGAATAAACACGCCATTAATCCCTCACCTAAAATGAGTGCGATTTTTAGCTTAAAACGCGAAATATGTGTTGATAGAGACTTTAAAGGTTTTTTTTTATTCGGAATGGATTACCTTGTTCACGGGCTTAACTTTAGGTCGTATTATTTTATACCTGATAGTATAAAAATTTACGATAAGTCTTTTCCCTACAATTACTCTTTATTTATACAGGAAATTAATGTTCCTCTGGAAATCAAATATCTGTTTAAACGCGAAGACAATAGTCTTTTCAGTCCATATATTGCTCTTTCATATAGTTTGCGCTATCTGATCCAGGGTAACTTAAAGGTAACCGACAACGGCAACAAAGTAAAATATGATTCACCGGTTATGAAATTTAAAACGCCGCTGTTTTATGAAAAAATTAATTCTTCCATTTGTTTGACTCTTGGCTGGCAAAAAAACAGTTTAAGTTCCTCTAAAGGAACTTATTTTGTAGAATTAAATTACAAATATGGATTCTCTCCTTATTACTTTGAAACAGCCTACTCAGCCGCTTCACTTTTTATTAATAGCAGCCATTTAAATTTGATGTTGGGTTTGAAGTTTTGATTCCTTATTAATCCCAAAATCTTTCTATTTGCTTATTAGTATGAGTTTTATACCTTTAGTATAAAATTAAAAACATGAATCGTCGCAATTTTCTTTTGGCTTCGGCTGGTTCCTTAACAGCATTGGATATGCTTGCGGGTGTTGACAAAAACTTTGTTCGACAGTTCGAAAAACACCTTAATAAACTCGAAAATCAAAGTATTAGCGCTTCGGCAGAGAATGAGGATTTTTGGGGTTGGGTGCGTGAAAGCTACACGACCTCGTCAAATTTGATTAATTTAAACAATGCGGGTGTTTGTCCACAACCCAAAATTGTACAAGACGCTCACATAAAATATTATCAAATGAGTAACGAAGGCCCTTCTTATTATATGTGGAGGATACTGGATCAGGGAAGGGAAGGCTTGCGAAATAAACTTGCTGATTTGTGCGGTGTATTGCCTGAGGAGATTTCGATTAATCGAAATTCTACGGAAGGGTTAAACACAGTTATATTCGGATTAAATTTAAAGGAGGGCGATGAAGTCGTGCTCAGTAGGTTTGATTATCCCAACATGATGAACGCATGGAAACAAAGAGAAAAGAGAGATAAAATCAAATTGGTTTGGATTGATATTCCGCAACCCACACAGGATGACGCAACGATAGTAAAAATTTACGAAAATGCCATTACGGCTAGAACGAAAATTGTACATATAACTCATTTAATAAACTGGACCGGAAATATTGTGCCCGCCAGAGCAATTGCAGATATGGCGCACAGAAAAGGTTGTGAGGTAATCCTGGATGGAGCTCAATCATTCGCGCATTTTGATTTTAAAATTGAGGATACTGGTGCTGATTATTTTGCTAGCTCTCTGCACAAATGGCTGTGTGCCCCTTTTGGCAGCGGCTTGCTTTACATTAAAAAGGACAAAATAAAAAACGTTTGGGCTTTGTTATCGAGCGTGGAGCCAGACGGAGAGGATATCAAAAAATTTGAAAGCCTCGGAACGCGCTCCTTTCCTTCTGAAATGGCGATTGGTACAGCGATAGATTTTCATAATGTTATTGGTGGCAAGAGAAAAGAAGGCCGCTTACGCTATTTAAAGGATTATTGGGCTAATAAAGCTGTAAAATTGCCAAAAGCGAAAATGCCGACTTCATTAAAGCCGCAGTACTCCTGTGGTATAGCTAACATCGGTTTTGAGGGCTGGCAGGCGCAGCAAATCGAAGCGAAGTTATTCGACAGGTATAAAATACATACTGTATCTATCATTCACGAAAAAGTGAATGGGATTAGGGTGACACCAAACGTCTACACAAATATTCAGGATTTGGATTTTTTAGTAAAGGGTCTTACAGAGGTGTCAAAAATGGAGGCTCCTCCATTAAAATAATATTCTTTGTTTTTTTAAGTATCTAAACATGGTAAAAAATATCTCATTTGTGGCGGTGGTTGCTTTTATTGTTTTTGCCTTTTCAGACAATTCAAAAAAGCAAGTGATTTTTGCTAAAAATGCACCCGCTCCAATTGGGCCATACAGTCAGGGGATTAAGACCGGAGGCATTTTATTTATTTCAGGGCAAATCGCACTAAAGCCTGATGGAACTATAGATACCAGTAATGTTGAGAATGAGTGCAAGCAGTCATTGGAAAATATCAAAGCTATTGTTGAGGCGGCTGGAAAAAAAATGAGTGATATTACAAAATCCACAATTTATACAACAGATCTCACAAAGTTTTCGAGAATAAACGAGGTGTATA
>CALMND010000134.1 GCA_937868565.1 uncultured Bacteroidota bacterium
AACTATTTGCGATTGTCCTGTCACTTGTTCAACGTAGATATCTTGTGCGCCATCAATAGTAGCTGCAATTTTACCGAGTTTGGTGGCGTAATCAGTTAATGTATTTAAATCTTCGCCATATACTTTTATAACAACATCCTGTTTTGCACCAGTCATTAATTCATTAAATCGCATTTGTATTGGTTGCTGAAAACCGAATGTTACGCCCGGAATAACTTCTAAGGATTCTGCCATCTTCTCGGCTAATTCATCCCTTGTTTCGACACTTGTCCATTCCGATTTATCTTTTAAAATAACCATCAAATCACAAGCTTCAACAGGCATAGGATCGGTTGGAATTTCGCCCGAACCAATTTTACCAATCACCTCTTTTACTTCGGGAAAATTATCCTTTAATATTTTTGCAGCTCTTAATGAAGCTTCAATAGTTTGTGAAATGGAACTACCTTGCAATACTCTTGTTTCAACAGCGAAATCGCCCTCGTCCAAAGTAGGAATAAACTCCCCACCCATATTCATAAATACAATAATGCTAAAAACGAACATTAACACAGCAGTAATTAATACAGCCACTTTTCGTTTTAAAGCAAAGTAGATCATGGGCTTGTAAATTTTCTGAAAGAAATCCATAATGCGATCTGAGATGTTTCTTTTTTGAACAGTATTCTTGTTTAAAAATAATGCTGCTGCCATTGGCACATAGGTTAATGAAAGAATAAATGCACCAAGAATGGCGAAGGAAACGGTTTGAGCCATTGGTTTAAACATTTTACCTTCAACTCCAACCAAAGCAAGAATTGGTAAGTACACTATTAAAATAATGATCTCACCAAACGCTGCTGAACTTCTGATTTTTGAAGCGGACTCGTAAACTTCAAGATTCATTTCTTCTTGACTTAATCTTTTGCCACCAAATTTTTGCAGCAATGTTCTGCCTGTTAAATGATGAAGTGTAGCTTCCACAATAATAACTGCACCATCTACAATTAAACCGAAATCAATTGCACCCAAGCTCATTAAGTTACCGGATACGCCAAAGAGATTCATGAGAGCAATAGCAAATAACATAGCTAAAGGAATAACAGAGGCTACTATTAATCCAGCTCTGAAATTACCAAGTAACAATACCAAAACAAAAATTACAATTAATGCTCCTTCTGCAAGGTTTTTAGTTACTGTGCCGATAGCGTTGTTTACCAATTTTGTTCTATCAAGGAAAGGTTCAATCACCACACCTTCAGGAAGATTTTTTTCTATTTGTGCAATACGTTCTTTTACATTGGAAATTACTTCCGATGAATTTGCGCCTTTCAGCATCATTACAATCGCACCCACAACTTCACCTTCATCATTGCGTGTCATTGCACCATATCGGGTTGCATGTCCAAAATCTACACTCGCAACATTTCGAATAAGAACCGGAATACCATTCGGGTTTACTTTCACCACAATTTTTTCGATATCTTCTTTTGTAGCAATTAAGCCTTCGCTTCTTATAAAATAAGCATTTGGTTTTTTATCAATGTACGCTCCTCCGGTATTTTGATTGTTCTTTTGCAAAGCCGTAAACACATCATTAATACTAATGTTCATGCTCCGCAGTTTATCTGGATTTAAAGCTATTTCGTATTGCTTTAAATAACCACCAAAACTACTTACATCTGCTACACCTTCTGTTCCCAATAGCTGTCTGCGAACTATCCAATCTTGAATGGTTCGCAATTCCATTGGCGAGTATTTTTTTTCGTAGCCTTTTTTGGTGTGAATAACGTATTGGTAAATTTCACCCAAGCCAGTTGTAACAGGAGCCAATTCAGGAATACCAACGCCTTGTGGAATAATGGTTTTTGCTTCGTTTAGCCGTTCGTTAACCTGCTGGCGAGCCCAATACACATCTATATTGTCTTTAAATACAATTGTGACTACCGATAAACCGAAGCGTGAAAAAGAACGCACTTCTTCAATGCCCGGTATATTAGCCATTGTTTGCTCAACAGGAAAGGTCACCAACCTTTCAATATCTTCTGCTGCCAATGATGGCGACACGGTAATAACCTGTACTTGATTATTTGTAATATCAGGCACAGCATCAATGGGCAGTTTCGTTAACGAGTAACTGCCCCAAATGATAAGCGCAAGCGTGAGCAAGCCTATTATCATTTTATTTTTTATAGAAAAGTGTATGACCTTATCTAACATAGTTTATAATTGTTAACATAAATAAGGCGCAAAACCTTATTTAGTTTGGTTAATACTTAAAATGAGAATTGGACAGGGATTTCCCTGCATAGAATCAGTAATTAACTGAAGAAAAACTTAAGCAAGTTTAGGAGGTTGCCAAATGGCAATAACCGCTGATGAAATTTCCGATTCAGGATGAACCGTGTAAATTGAATTGATAACCGCTATTTGATTGTGAATTGGCTGAAAAGATTTAACAACAAAATGTGTAGCACAGCACGAACATACACAAAACGGAGTGCAGGATTCATCCTGATGATCTCCAGTGTTTTGAGAGGTTTGATTGTGTTTTATTTCATTACAATCATCCTTATCTCCACAAGGCATAACAGCAAGTGAAATAAAATAGAAACAGAATAGTATGTAAAATGCTTTCTTCAGTTGCGCAAATATACTAAATATATCTCTTTGCTATGTGTTTTAAAAACCAATTTTGTGTTTGCTTTGAAATTAAAATGGTGACGCTGTGCTGTAAGGTGGCAATAAATTATTTTCCTTATCCAACCACCCCGTTAGCGCATAATACTTCAACTTAATGCCAGGTTCTTTTATCTTTTTTATGCGACCTGATTTCACCGCACGACTGATTGATGTGGTGAGATTGTTTTTTGGGTGCTTGTATAAACGGTAATGCGAATCAATTTTCAAAAGCAGCGCATCAAGATCGGTAGAGGTTAACGGCTTTTGATGCAACTCCAATAAAAAATGAATTTTCGTCGGGTAAGACCAGTCGGATTTGAATTTTTTTTCGTCTAAAGGCTCTTTTGGTGGCTTTCCGGTCTCATCTGTTGCACTTTCTTCTTTGAGTTCAGTAATCTCTTCTCTGAGCTCAAGAATGTGAGTCACCAGCTCATTAGCAGACCAGCCTTCAAATTCCTTAAAGGCCGCATTTTTTAATTCCCGTTGCAGATTTCTTTCCCAGTTTTTTGCCATCGCAGAGTAAATGTACCGAAAAAAGGAATGCTGTAACGAAAAAGTAACGAACTATTGCTACTAAAATTCTATATAAGTAACATATAAGTAACAAATAAAGTACATGATAGTAACTTGCAGAGAAGGGATTTTAAGGACTTAAACTACTGCTTTAGCTGCAAAATTTTTACTGGTTCAATATCAACAAGTTGAACTATATTTGTAACCCTAATAGTAACCAAATTTTGTTTTTGTGCAGAATTTAGGTTTACATTTGTCAAACAATTCGAGATAGAATGATGCAGACTGAAAAAATAAATCCAAGAATGATTGCACTGGCACGTGAGGCAAGAGGCTATTCACAGGCTGATCTGGCTGATCTGAGCGGTGTAAGCAGACCAAGCATTACGCGTTTAGAACAGGGCGATCTTCATTTGAATGATGGATTTATTAAAAACATGACGGATGTACTTAAATTTTCAGACTCGCTTTATAGTTTGGATGCAGAGCCGTTGCCTCCGGCCATATACAGAAGGCGCGAAAATGTACCCGCTAAATTGATGAACAAAGTAGATGCCATGATAAACGTTTACACGCTTGGTATTGGCAGATTGCTTCGCGGCATTCAATTTGACAAATTGGTTGTACCATCATTTCCAACAACACCAACAGAAGGCGCAAATCGCGCCGCGATGCTTACACGCAGGGTGTGGAATTTAAAAGATGGTGTGATTACCAACCTCACTTCGGTGTTGGAAGAGAAAGGCTTTATTACACTTCCTGTAGATTTTGAAACTGAGCGCATCGACAGCAGAGGGGTGTTGATCGATGATAAGTACCCAGTGATCTTTTATAACAAAAAATTATTGGGTGACCGTTTACGTTTTACACTCGCCTATGAACTCGGCCACATAATAATGCACACGCGAAATCCGTTAACACGGTTTGATGATTCAAAGGAGGCCAATGAATTTGCTGCCGAATTCCTGATGCCCAAAAAAGAAATTACAAAAGACC
Organism: uncultured Bacteroidota bacterium; assembly: GCA_937868565.1. Lineage (GTDB taxonomy): Bacteria > Bacteroidota > Bacteroidia > B-17B0 > Aurantibacillaceae > Aurantibacillus. Next base: position 4,171 of record CALMND010000134.1, read on the forward strand.
TGGACGAGAAGTTGGATTTGGATAGACTCGCAGAGCTTAAAAGCAAGTGGCTGGTATCTATGCACGCATTGCTTTACAGAGCAGAAGATTTAAATGTGATTACTGAGAATCAAAAACGATACGTGATTAACCGCTTTAACCATTTAAAGATAAGAAGGCGTGAACCAAAAGAATTGGACGTGCCAATTGAGCGCGGCCAATTGCTCCGAGACCTGATTACAAAATACAGGAGCAAACAAAAAATGAACATAAAAGAAATCGCTGATTTTTTTTACATGAAGGAGGAAGAATTTTTAGCCACCTTCAGTTAAGATGTAACTATTAAAACACTATACGATGAGCAGCCCAATTAAAATTATCCCTTACAAAAACTGCGAGCTAAGGGCCATGTACGAAATGGACGATAAACCAAAAAAATGGAAAGAACTCATGGACTTGCATAAGGTGGCTATCGGCCAGCGCAAAGGACAATGGTACGATGTGAATCAGGTTCTGATTATTTTTGCCAAGTTGGGAATGCCCAACAAGTATTTACCAGATGAGTTGGATAAAAAATTCGACAAAATCAATCAGGAAAAAGAAAAAGCTGCCTAATCACAAAAACAAATTTTATGGAAATGAATTAATTGCCGGATGATATCCGGCATTTTTGTTTTTATACATTTCTTTAATGACTACAGATAAGTAAAAAAGAAAGCAAAACACGGCAAAAGTGCGCCGATGTGATTGCTTTTGCGCTAAAGCAGGACAAACACCAACGATCCTGAACGATTCCCTCAAATTCACGCAGAATAAGGCAGAACACGGGTAAGGCCTTTTGCCAGTGTCAGAACTTTGTCTTCGTAACGAGATAAGTAATTTCTAAAACGAAGATAAAATGAAAGCAAAAAAATCAAACCAAATCCCGGCAGCAAAATCTAAAACGAAGGCTGCAAAAGTAATTCAGTTAAACATTTTTCAGCAATCACAACAGCGCAATGTGCAAAAACTCATTGATGGAGTTTGGGCAGCAGCGGTAAACTCTTTGTGGTTTTATAAAACATTTAGTGAGAAAGAAACGGAAACTTTTAAATCACTCATCGCAGAGCATTTTTATAACAGCAATGATAGCAAGCGCAATTTCAGAGAGCTCATCGAGCGCATCTGTTTAGCAAAACGCTACGTTGCCCGCAAACGTGGACGTTATATTTCAAAACCACAAGATTATCTCAACATCCATTATCCATTGGGACTTGCAGGAACCTCTGCGTGGCTAGAGCAAGTAAAATTTATCCGTAAAGATGTACCGGAATACAATAAAGGCATCACCACGCTTGCAAAAAGTTTATTAGCATTTATTGAAAGTCCAAGTGTGGCAAACTTTCACAAAGGTCGCAAGAATCTGATTGAACAAAATCAGTTTGACCTTTTGCAAATCTATAACAACGTAATCATTCACCTTCAATACAAACTCTAATGCAACAAGGAATCGCAATGACAAAAGCTTTTCAGCTCAGAGCATATACCAAAAAGGAACTCTGCAACCTGTATGGCATTCAAGCCTACACGTTCAGAAAGTGGTTAAAAGAAATTCCAGAAACAGCTAACACGGGTAGAAAAAACTGGTTGGATGTGACGCAGGTGGAAGCCATCCTGAAAGCAAAAGGAGTTCCAGGAGAGAGAGAATTTAAATAAGTGAAAAGCAATAACTACAAATACGTTCAGATAAGTAAAAAACAAGGGTAAGACGCCAAAGCCATGACAGACCTTTGTTCTCACAAACAACAAAAAAATTAAAAATGGAAAAAACGCAAACAAGTACCGACACCAGTAGCAGTAGTTTATTCCTTACCGGAACAATACTGCTTGCCAACATGGATTACAATGGGCTGATGGATTACGCAATTAAGGCGCTTATTGGTGGAGCAATTTGGATGGCCTACAAAATTGCAGGAGATATTTTAAGCAACCGCATTGGAGGAAACAAAAACAACAAAGCAGAGTAAATAAAAATGGCGAACTGGAAGAAAATAGGATTGATTACCGGTGGTGGTGCAGCGGGTTTGGCAGGATTGCTTTTCTTACTGCGTGGTGTTTTCAATAAGGCCTATTCTTTGGATGAACTTAAAAAGTTAAGCGATAGACTGGAAACCAACCCCAGCGCCAAGATTCACAAACTTGATTTTACAGGACTTACCATTCGCATTGATGTGAAACTAAAGAACCCAACCAACAATGGTTTTAAAATGAAGTATCCATTTATCCAGGTTGGATACAACGGTAAATCCATCGGCTCTTCACAGGTGAGCGGAGAGGTTCTTTCGATCCCGCCCAATGGAGAATTTCAGATCAAAGCC
>CALMND010000135.1 GCA_937868565.1 uncultured Bacteroidota bacterium
TTAATAGTTGCCATTACAGTGTAAATCGTAGATACGGCAGGGGTAAAGCTCTGTGTAGCTCCAGAAAGATTGCCCGGAAGCCATGTATAAGTTGCAATGGACCCAATAGGAAAAGGTGTCGCGGAAACCACGGCAGGTCCTGCGTTGGGGCAATAAACGCTATTGCCCCCTACAGCTAAAGAAACAGGCAAAGGGGGATTTATTGTCACGGTACTAAAACTTATACACCCTGTTACCGTGTTTAAATAACTGGCCGTATAGGTTGTCGGAACTAGGGGAGAAACTGACGTACAAAGGCCAACAGTATTCATAGGTTGCCGAGTTGCCGTGGGAACACCACTAGCGCAAAGTGAGTAAAGGGCAGGAGAACAATTAGCAAGAGTAGACACGGCAATTGACAAAACAGCCGATGGGATTACCGTTACGGTAGAAGTAAGAACTATATTGGCGGAAGGCGGTACCGTAATTGGTGGTATTGCAATTAAAGTATAAACCGTGGTAACGGCAGGCGATGCAATTGGATTAGCGCAGTTATTACAGGACAAACCCAAGGCTGGCTGCCATTGCAAAGTGTAATTTGCAATATTAGAACAATTACTAACCGCATTTAGTTGGACAGAACCTCCAGTGCAGATAGAAGAAGACGTCGGGCTGAGAGAAATCCCTCCGTTCATCCTGGCTACAATGATGTTGTCGAAGGTGTAATCGAATCCCTGACCATCCTTATTTTCAATTTCAAATATCTGTAAAGTAAATACTGTTGCTGGTGTAATATTATTAGGTGTGGTAATCATAAAATTAAACACTTGTTGGCTACCAAGTCCTGTACCCCCAGGTATCACATTAATTTGCATAAAAGTCGCCGGGCGTACATTTTTATCCAACACAGTGCCTCCTGACCACGCCATTTTCATTTTAAATTTATTAGAACATGGAAATGAATCTGCGCTTTGACTTACCTTCATGGCAATATAGTAATTGGTACTTGGTGACAAGCCAGTTAAATTTTGACCAACAATAAGACTACTTGTTCCAACTGCTCCGCAAGCGTAAGGCGAAAAAGAGTCAATGCATAACATTTTGCCTGTAAGATTTGTTTGATTTGCCATGCCAGGATAATTTGTTAACGCCGGAAAATTAACCGCACCCCATCCATTATCAGTTAACGTTGCGTTTAAAGTATACTGCGAAGTAAAACCAACAGGGCCTGCTTCAAAATTTCCGTTGTTCACCAAATTATTACAACAATCAACAACTGTAAAACTTGCAACGGAAGGAGTACCACCTCCACAACCACCGAGAACTAAACTATAAGTCGCACTATTAGTTATGGTAAAAGTGTAGGGAAAAGTATAGTAGTTATTTGCCTGAAAAGGAGGGAGCGTAGAATACCTGAAATTTGTATTCACATTAAAAAAATTTGTACCATCCGTGAGAATTGCTGTTGTAAGAAAAGGGGGAAATTTTATCAAAATTGTTTGTTCAGTTCCTCTACAAACCGGATTATTTTTACCGCTAAAACCAACAATTTGAGGTGTACCCGTTGGTGCGCTAATTTGCATAGTGGACGTAGAAGTACTTGCGCCATTAGAAACCACAAGGGTTACGGTAACCGGAAAAACGGTTGGGGGTGTAAAATAAGTGTGTACCGGATTAATGGCGTTACTTGTACTTCCGTCACCAAAAAACCAAGTGCGATTAGTCGCACTCAAATACCCTGGTAAAACTGGTTGAAAGAACTTATAAGCTACACTATTACATGTGATGGATGAAACTATTAATGAATTTGTAAAATTTGAATTTAATAGTCCTGGTCCACAACTTGGAAAATTATTTACTCCGGTCGCATTTAAGTTTCCAGCAGATACTAAATTAGTCCTTTGCCCGTTTAAAAACGTAGTTGACCAAGTTGCTCCGAGAGCTCCCCACATTCTTTCACTTTGGTTTTGAGTAAACGTGTTCATATAGTCATCATCTATATAACTCATGAAATTTTCAATTTGGTCGTTTTCGTTAGCAGATCCGCTATAAGGAGCATAAGTTTCGTTACATGTGTTGTAAATACCTGGTAAAACATTTCCATTTAACATAGTTGGTGGCGTATCAAAAATTAAATCGCCATTCAATGTAGGGTTAGATGCTCCACCAGTGCCATAACAACCAGGGGCACCACCGGCAGATGCTAAAGAAGGTCCGCCAGAAAGAGTTTCAAATGTATGAAACAAGCCCAAATAGTGCCCTGCCTCATGGGCTAAAATATTTCCTTTGTCTAATGGCGGGAACATATTACCAGTAAAATTATTATACGTATTATTTCCGATGCAATCGTTGCGCATCACAATACCATCTATGACTCCACCTAACCATGGAAAAGTTCCAAAACCGATTACCGAAGGCACAGCATTGACATTTGCTCCGTTTACTGTAGTAATATTAGGAACGCACCAGATGTTTAAATACATGCTGGGAGGAAAACTTGCGTTGGTTAAGGCCGCCAATGTAGACTTACTGGCATTACTATTAATGTTAATATTTGTCATCAATTGATTTGTGCTCAAATAGGTCATCATTCCCGGAGTTCCATTAGGCCAGGCTGTTGACCCAGGTTGAATTAATTTTGCAAAACAAAATTGAATTTTTGCATGAACAGCTCTCGAGCCTTGAGGAACATTATTTAATGATACCAGGTTATTAGAAAACGCTGCATTTAAACTCGCCAACTGCATTTGTATTTGCGCATACGTTGGAACCATAGTTGGGTTATTTGGATCGGAAATAACATGAAACACAACAGGGATAATAAAATTGCTTACGGGAGGCGGCGCTGCATTAACATTAAGATTATTATTGAATTTAGATCCCGAATTATTAAACTGGTTTAAGCGATCCTCCAAGCCGGGGTCTTCGGCTAGGGCTGCCTTCATTAGCACATCGGCACCACATTCCCAATTTTGTAAAGCCTCTTTTTCAAAAACTTTAGTTCTGTGGGTTTGTTGAGATTTTAAACTAATACTTGTCAGAATCAGAATAATTAGACTGTAAAATAATTTGGTTTTTTTCATGACTTAGCGTTTTGATAATTTCTTCCACAATATTAGCCGTATCTCCATAAAAAACCCTAGCAAACTTCCCAAAGTGCTCCCGCAGTCTCCCAAATGTGCTTTTAAACTTCCCTGATGAAGTTTTATTTTGAATTGTAGATAGGGATTAGGATATAATAATTGAAGTTAAGACTAATGCGCAAGTTGTAGAAACAGAAAAGATGTTGATTTTAAAAATTTCTAGGCTCGTCTACCTAAAAATGACTTAGTCAAAACTAAAATATTTATTTGCTCAACAGCGGCAAAATGAGCTCAACTCTGGTGCCTAGGCTTTCCCCTCGCCCATTTATTTCATCAATTATTTCCACGCTTACGTTTACTTTTAAGGTTTCACGCATCAACTCCAATCGCTGTTTTATAAAACTCAGCGCCAGTGATCTTTTTTTAAAGGTGTTGGCTTTTTTCCTGCTCGCTTCTCTTCCCACTCCGTTATCCTTAACTATGCACTTTACTGTTTTAACTGTATCATATAAAAAATTAACAGTTAAATTTCTATGTCCGTCTTTAGGTAACAAACCATGCCATATGGCATTTTCCACAAAGGGTTGAATCATCATATGAGGAATGTTGGCATTTTCCTTATTGATTTTCTCATCTATGTTTATAGAAAAGGTAAGTGATTTTCCAAATCTACGAGCCTCCATTTCTATATAACCTTTTAAAATGTCTGCTTCTTCAGAAATAGTAAGACTTTCTTTGGCATTGCTTTCTAACAGCTCACGAATTAGTTTTGAAAATTTTGAGAGGTATAGTTCAGCTTTGTCATTTTCTTTGCTCATGATGAGTTGTTGTATAGAATTCAAAGAATTAAACACAAAATGCGGGTTCATTTGTGAACTGATTAGCTTTTGCTCCAATAACATACTCTGCTGTTCAGCTCTTAATTTGTTTTGTCTTATGAGCAGCCACATAATAATCAGGACGAGAGTCACCAGAAGTCCAAAACCTGACATCAAGTACTTGTTTCGGTTTAACTCCAAACTTTGTATTTGATTTTGTTGTGTTAAGAGCTTGTTTGTGTCTTCCTTTTTTTCAAGGTTGTATGTAAATTCTTTTTCGAGAGCTTGTTTTTTAATATCCTCTTTAGTAAGACTATCCCTAGCGCTTATCTGCATTTCGTAGGCTTCCAAAGCCCCTTTATAATTTTTATCTTTTAGATGTATTTTTTTTAATGTAAGGGCCAAATCTGGAATTTGAAGAGTGAAGTGGATGGTTTTTACAATTTCCATTGCTTCAATGGCTATTTTTTTTGCTGATTCATTTTCACCCATTTCATATTTAATGTTAGCCAGGGTAGCCATTGTTCCCACTATGGCTTGTTTATGATTAATTCGCTTAGCCAACCCGTAGGCTTTGTTAGCGTATTTGTAAGCAGAATCATATTGTTTCATAAGAAAATATGCCGCTCCGACTGAGTTACATATTTCCGCCGAACTCATGTCATCGCCAAATAAACCAATGTACTTTTTACTTTCCATATAGTAGAAAACACTTTTCTTATAATCCTTAAGTTTATTATAATCAGTGCCTATCGCCAAGAGAGTATTAGCAATTCCGTGTTCATAATGGATTTCTTTGTAAATCCTTAAACTGTACATGTTCATCGATAATGATTTATTTATCTCGTTCATAGAAAAATAACAAAGCGCTATTTGTGAATATACACCGGCAATCCTTTTTTTATCCGCAAGGGCCTCAGCAATTTTTAATGTTTTATAGTAATAATCTAATGCCAACTTCATATTGTTCCTACTATAATAACAGCTTGCCAAACTTGACAATGCTGCCATGATATCAAATTTATTTCCAATTTTTTCTGCAATTGTTAGGCCCTTATTCAAATACTCGAAAGCTTTGTTTTCATTATTATTTACCCTATATACGTGTCCAAGAATAGTAGAAGCCTTGCCTTCAAAACTTAGCAATTTGTATTTCTTCGAGTCCAAAACCAAACTGTCCCAATAACCTATGCGGGTTATCATCATGGTATTACCTATCCAACAACGTAATCTTATTTTTGTAGTATCGTATTTCGCTTTTGTAAGTTCTTCTTTCAAAGAATCTAGCGAATGTAATTGTCTACTCACATATTGTGCATTCATTCTCACTGAATACTGAGAAAAGATGAATAGTAAAAAAAGATAAATTTTTTTTCTCATTTTAAATTTAATGTCAGCTATTGTTTCCTTTTAATAAGTTAGTCTAACAAAGACCATCATTCTGTAGTCCCCGGATTTTAAATAATCTTAAAGCAAGCTCCCGGCTCCCCAACTTTTCTTTCAAGTTTTCCCGGGCCAACTTTGGTTGGCGGTTTATGACCACGGATTTTATACGTTCTAAACATTTAAACGCGGCTGAAATTTGCAGTCATAATTCTCAGTGGCCTAATAGTCAGAAAACACTTAAAATAGTTTTTATCAAATGCTCTTCAGTCTTTCCAAAAAGACATCTTTGTTGCCCTTAGAAATATCAACCATCGAGCCATCACTCATTAAAGCAAAAAACCCCTCGTGGTTTACAAATTTTTGAACCTTACGTATATTTATTATGTGCGATTTATGTGGCCGATAAAAAATCTTAGAATCCAATTTTGCCTCGTATTCCAACAAGCTTCTTGAGGCGACATGCCTCATCCCGTTTTCCATATGAAATTCAGTGTAACTCCTTGATGCCTCAAGGCGAACAATATCTTTTTGTTTCAGATAAACGATGCCATCCTTGACTTGAATCTCAATCATCGCTGCCAAAGATTTTTTTGCAGAAGTTTGAGGATTAATAATTGTATTTATTTCCTCCAGACATTTTCTAAAATCTTCCGTATCAATAGGTTTGAGTAAATAATCGTGTGCGTGATTTTTTATGGCTTCAATAGCATACTCCTTGTGAGCAGTAGTAAAGACTAGCTTAAAATCTCTAAACTTAAGTTTTGTCAGTAATTCAAAGCCGCTCATGTTGGGCATACTTATATCGAGAAATACGATGTCGGGTTTATAGTCCTCTATCAAATCGATTCCCTGTTCAGGCTTACGGCTGCTGGCCACTATTTTAACTAACTCCTGGTTTCTGGAAGCCAGAATTTTAATTGTTTCTACTCCCGATTCTTCATCGTCAATAATTATTGCTCTTAACATAATCTATGATACTAATATAGGTAAAACAAGCTCTACTTTTGTTCCACAACTCTCTCCTGATGTATTTTTTTTATCAATTATATTCACATCACAATTTATTTTTAAAGTTTCTTTCATAAGTTCCAAACGTTGTTTGACGAAACTCAAGGCAAGGGATCTTTTTTTAAAGGTGCTGTTTTTTTTCTTACTCGCTTCTCTTCCAATACCATTGTCTTCCACAAAACATTTTATAGTTTTATTCGTATCATATTCAAAATTAACGGTCAGATTTCTCTCCCCTTCTTTTGTTAATAGGCCGTGCCATATGGAATTTTCAACAAAGGGCTGAATCATCATGTGCGGAATATTGATTTTTTCACCATCAATTTTTTCACCAACATGAACTGAAAAACTGAATGCCTTACCAAATCTCCTAGCCTCCATTTCCATATAGCCCTTTAATATTCCAACTTCTTCATTTACTGTTATACTCTCTCTGATATTACTTTCCAGTAATTCTCTGATTAATTTAGCAAATTTTGAAAGGTACAGTTCCGCCTTTTCATTCTCTTTACTCATAATGAGTTGCTGGATGGAGTTTAAAGAGTTAAAAACAAAATGAGGGTTCATTTGTGAACTAATTAGTTTTTGCTCTAATAACATATTTTGTTGCGCGGCCTTTAATTTGTTTTGACGGGCAAGTAGCCACGCTATAATCAAAATAAGAAGGGCTAATGCACCAAAACCTAACATCAAATATCTATTTTGGCCGAGCTTTAAGGCTTGAATTTGGTTTTGCTGAGCCAGTAATTTATTCTCACTCTCCTTTTTTTCTATATTATAGTTAAACTCCTTTTCGAAAGCTCGCTTTTTGTTATCGTCCAATGAGGAAATCTCTTTTGCATTTAAAGCCATTTCATAGGCATCATACGCTTCTTTATAATTCCCTTCAATTACGTATATTTTTTTTAAAAGCATTCCTAAACCATGCATTTCGAGTCTAAAATTCATCTCTTTAGCTAACTTCATTGCTTCCGAAATGATCTTTTTCGCAGATTTGTAATCACCCATTTCAAATTTAACATTTGCCAAACCCGCCATGGTACTTGCCATTGAAATTTTATTACCCAACTGAAGAGACATCCTATATGCGATATCCATATATTTAACGGCGGAGTCAAATTGCTTGAGCATTACATAAGCAGCTCCTACTGATTTACAAACACTAAATGCCTCCATGTTTTCGGAAAGTGTACCTGCATATTTTTTGCTTTCCAGATAGTACATAATAGCTCTTTTATCATCCATAATCGCCTGATAATCAGCACCAATAGCAATTAAAGCTACCCCTATTCTTTGATTGTCTTTAATTTCTTTATACATTTTCAAACAGTTCAAATGCATGGTTAAAGCCTTTTTTATTTCGCCTAACGCAAAATAAGTGCCCGCAATTAAAGAATACATGTCTGCAATCTTCCTTTTTTCTTTTAATTCTTCCGCAATTTTTAAACCCTCATAACAATAATCGAGCGCACTTCTGCCATCACTTTTGTTCATGTATGAAATAATTAACATTTGTAAGGCACTAAACATATCCGACTTGTTTCCAACTTCACGAGCTATACGTAAACTGGCATTTATGCACTTAAAGGCCTCATCTTCATTATTGTGGACTCTTAAAAAATAACCCTTAAAGTTAAGCGCCTTTCCTTCGTAACGTCTTGAATGGTGCAAGCGCGCATCCGAAATTATACTATCCCAGTAGCTTATACGTGGTATTAGCGACCTGAAGCCTATTAAAAACCGTAATCTTATTTTTGCCGTGTCGCTTTTAGCAAAATTTAGTTCCTGTTTTAACGAATCTACCAAACGCTGCGTAGGAGCACTAAGACTTTGCGCAGGAACCCACAAAGCACTATTCATAAGTAGTAACAACAACGAAATAAAGAGTTTACCTCTCATTCAAATGGCGATTTTTGGTTTTTTGTAAAGTGAAGATATGAAATTATGCATAAACAGAACATTCATTTTTGTGTTTTTCGGCACAAACGTTCTATCTTGTTGATTCAAAGGAAATAAGTCTTTTAGTAAGAATATTTCCATTTCAAAAATCCTTTGTTTAGCTTTATTCGTATTTTAGATAAATTAAATGAGTCAATATTTTTCTATTCCTTTAGTCGCATGGGCCGTAGTAAGTGTAATTATGAGTCTGGTATTTTTTTGGGCTTTAAAAATCAAAAACAATGGGATAGTTGACATTTTTTGGGCCTTCAACTTTTTGGTCATTGTTGCCATCATTTGGCTAATGGCAGATGGAATTGCTCAAAGGAAAAACCTTATGTGCATTATTGCCGGAACTTGGAGTCTTCGACTCGGACTTTACCTGCTTATAAGGGTTGGTTCACACTTGAACGTAGAGGAAGGTCGTTATAAACAATTACGTCAGGAATGGAATACAACCAAGTTCTTCTTTTTTTATCAAATGCAGGCCTTCTCAAATGTTATGTTGGCAATACCCTTTTTTATTATTGCTTTAAATAAGAATGAGAGTGTTTCGTTACTTGAATATACCGGTGCCTGCCTATGGTTAATCTGCATTGTGGGCGAAGGTATTGCAGATTGGCAATTACAGTATTTTAAAAAACAAGTTCAAAATAAGGGCAAGGTATGCCAATACGGCTTGTGGAATTATTCGAGG
>CALMND010000136.1 GCA_937868565.1 uncultured Bacteroidota bacterium
AACTGAAGAAAAATTTTCTTTTAGGAAAGCCACTGAGTCATCCGTACTTCCATTATCGGCAACCACAATTTTATGTGGTTTTGAATTCAAAATAATTCCGGAGAGGAATTTTTCCAGAAATTTTTTGCCATTAAAATTTAAGATGACTACCGCAACTTTCACTTCACTCATACACTTTTAGCGGGGATTACTGTATATTTCGTTAAACTGATTGTTTTGTGTTCCCGCTGGAGTGTTGTTATCCGGATCGGCAAGTCCATTATTGTTTCTTCTGGTGAGTTCAAACTGCCAGCGAGGGTTCGTGATTTCACCACGCATATCGCTGTGGATAAGGGTAAAACAATCGTCGCCCAAATTGTGATTCACAAAAACAAAACGCCTGTTCGAGAAAGACTGGCTGGTGACGGCATCAGTAGCCTGATAGTAAAGCCAGATTTCGTAAGGGTAAGTGTTTGGCTCATTTAATTGTTGGCTGCGCTGGCTCGGAGCCCCGTATTGTAAAAACACTCTTCCTCTTTCGGTGTAGTACCCTTTTTGTTTTCCACACTTAAAATTGGCCATGGCAATTTGCACTTTCTGATAGTAGTTTGACCAGAGTTTGAGTGGGTTTGCGGTATCTGCAGCTCTTCTTTGCCAAAAATCTACCACAAATTTTTTCATCAGCGACGGGTCTTTTTTTAATGCCTGATTAATAATTCTTTCTTTGTCTGTGCCATTAGCTATGGGCCAGAGACATTCTACATACATTTTTAGCGTATCTACGTCGTTACAATGCCCAACATATTCAGCCAAATTTGTTTTTTCACTTTCATTCTGAAGCGCTACGATATCCACAGCTCTGTTTAAACGATGAAAAAAATACTTTTTCTGGAGGCGTATACCATTCGTTTCGTCTTTCAAATCCATTACCAGATTGTAATTCCCGGTGCCTAACTTACTGATATCAATTCTGGCAAGTAATGGATTTACTGCGCTTGTTTTTTCTTTTTTAAAGGAACCATAGCTCGTGAGCTTTGTTTTACCGTCTTCTGTTTCCAGATAATAAGTATATACAAATTGTTGATTCTCGCCAATTAACTTATCAGTATTATATGCCTCAAAATAGAAATTGAGTGTTTTAGTAGATTCAGGATAATAATTTACAGTGTAGGGTACTAAATCATAACCACTTTTTGTTAGGGGCCCTAGTTTAACTGATTTGTTGAAGCTCTCCAAAGCCTGAATGTCAGAAGATTCAATTGTTGAACCATAATACATTACGCTCACTGTTTGTTTAATGAGTAAAGGTTTTTTTAAACTGTCATTAGCATCAGTTAGGGTTAATTCTATTTCATAAGTGCCATTGGGGAGACTGTACCGCTGAACATCGATAAATGTGGGTGGGGTGTTGGACGTAGTAAAGACCGGACCGTTAAGTCGGTAGGAATTGGTTTTCACCACTTCTAAATTTTTCTTTATGATGAGGGCAACGGCTAAAGAATTTTGCTCGCCGTTATTTGTTTGTTTTCTGGCAAGAGATTTACCTACCACAGTAAGATAAGTTTCCAGATAAGGCTGATTTTGTGGCGTATTAAAAATGCAGGAAGAATAATATGCGGAAATTTGCGCCAGAAAGGGGGAGGGGCAAATGGCGGTAAACAGTAGTATTTGCAGTACTTTGTAGCTATGTTTCAGGATTTTCAAATCTTATACTATAAAGTTAAAGTTTTTTTTTAATAAAGAACTCGCCACTTATAAAAAATTAGTACTTTTGCCCCCGGAGAAATGGCAGAGCGGTCTAATGCGGCAGTCTTGAAAACTGTTGTACCGTAAGGTACCGGGGGTTCGAATCCCTCTTTCTCCGCTGAACGTGACTGGCTCGCAAATATGTGAGCCAGTTGCGTTTTCACTAAAAGCGAATCGCCCGACAGACGGGCGATTACAGCAATCAGAGAATTTATTGTATTGGTTCGAAATGCCCCAATTTCCTTATCATAGGCCAACCCTTCGGGGAAGAGCAGCTTCTGTAGTTTTTCCTTGACCCCAATACTGCCGGACTGCCACACTTTTAGGGGGTTACAGGCAAACTCAAGGGCTTTTTTAAGGGTGTTTTTATGGTTCGAACTCGATACCGAGCAGTTTTCAATTTGCTTGGTAATTTCGAACTTTTCTGAAGTGTATCGGGCTGCAAATTTGTCGTAGGTTTCCTTGCTCATTTCACCGCCCATAAAATATTTTTCCTCTAATGTGTCAACCTTTTTTTGAAGTTCAGTTAGCTGCTCTTTTAGGTTTTTTTCCTTGCCCTTGTTTTCAGCATTCAGGTCATCAAAAGTTTTTTCTAATTGAAATAAAAGGGGATCAACCAATTCCGGCTTTATTGTTATGTCGGCAAGCAAGGCCTCAAATTTCGCATGGACATCTTTTACGTTCTTATTAAAGCAGCAACCTTTAGTTCTGCACTTGTAATAATATTGGAATGCCGGTTCTGCGCCCTTGCGAACTTTCACCTTCATCTTATATCCGGTAACGGGTTTAGCGCAATCAACACACCACATAAAAACTTTAAGGGGTAACCTTATGTCATCAGGATTATGACTGATATTGAAACGAGTTGAACCCTCCAATATTTTATTGACCTTTAAAAAGGTGTCGCGGGTAATCATTTTTTCATGTTGTCCTTCAATAACTTTTCCGTTCAGCATTCCGTGGGCAATCATTCCGCAATAAAAGGGGTTTACTAAAATACGCTGAACCTGCATCTTGTTCATTTTTTTCAAGCCCAAGGATTTAAGGCGCTCAACAATCTCAATGTTTTTTATACCGTCTATTTTCCATTGGAAGGCTTTTGAGATTATTTTTCCTTCTTCGTTTACCACCAATTTGCGTTCCCCGTTAATTATTACTGAATCATAACCTTGCGGTGGATTCACTGCCCATATACCTTTTTCGAATTTGGCTTTGAGTCCGGCAATAACCCGTTGGCTTCTTAATTTGTTATCAAATTCAGAAAATAGAAGATGCATACCTTGACTCAACACGCCGCTTGGGTTTGAGGTATCTACAGGTTGGGTGACTGCATTAATTATTACACCATACTTTTCACGAAGGTCAGTTGCGAGTTTAATTGCCGCTCCACCAGTCCTGCTGAAGCGGTCGAGAGCATAAACCATTATTTCATTTACCTTGCCTTTGTTCTTTTTAATAAATTCAATCATGCGCATAAACTCTTTACGCCCATCACTTTTCGCACTTTCATAGGTTCCACCAAAATATCCTAATACAACACGCCCTGTTCGATCCACGCAATCTTGAATTGTTTTTCGCTGAGTTTCTAAAGACAAGTTTTTATCGGCTTGTTCTTTGCTGGAAACTCGTGTATAAACAACTACGTTGGGCTTATCTATTTTTTCGATCACTTGCTTCATTGGCAGGCGACCAAATTTTGCTGTTAGTAATGCATCTGTTCTCATGCAGCAGTTTTTAGTTCGTTCTTACTTGTTTGTTCGCTCATAAGTTCATACAGGATAGTTGCAAATGTTTGAATTGCAAATACGGTATCTATGGCGGTTTGGTCACTCATGGTTTCGCAACCTGAAAATGTTTTTAGTTTTTCAGGAGTGAGGTCTTCACTTTTGAGATTTAGACCAGTCCCTTTCCTAATAGGTATAATTTTTCCTTCTGCTTCCATTTTACTCTTCTTTAGTTCTGATAAAAACAACTTCAATATCGCTAATGGCCTTGGTTGTAATCCCGAATCTTAATAACGCATGATGCATCCTTAGCACGTCAGCTAAATTTTCACTGAAAACATCCATGCTTGTAAAGAGTAATAAATCGGCTTTTATTTCGCTCTTCCGAATTGCAAGGTGCAAACTGGTAAATTGCGGCCTATTAAAATCCTTGCCTGATACAACTTCTGCGATAACCTTGATTACTTCGATTTCATTTTTTGTACAATACTCACGAAGTTCTTTTTCTTGTTCTTCTAATTTTTTTGTTGGATCGGCAAGGCCATTCTTATCGACCCGCAAATACAAAATTGCTTTTTTCATTTTTTGTTTCTTTTAAGTTGTTATTCTGAAACCATTGTTAATAATGGATTTCAGGCTTTACAACAAGTTCGGTACAGTATTCCGCACGTCCTCCTCAAAGAGGCAATAGTTTTTCACTACGCTTCTTTTAGCGAAACCGACTTGGACGTTTGAAATAATTAGTGCATACTAAAATAGAAGCCTTTCATGGTGGTGGAAACAGAATCGATGTTCTGATTTGCTCTTGATGGAGGCTGCTACTATTTGCAGAAGCAAAAGTAGAAAGCAGAAAAGACCCCGTTACCGGAGTCTTTAGTTATTTGTACTTATCTGAAGTTATTGTTCTGTAAAACTAAAGGGAGGTCATTCTAAACGACCTCCCTTAATAACCTTTACTAGGAAGGGGCGTTGTCGCGACCGCCTCCTGGAAGTTTTTTACAAAGTTGTCAGTCGGAAATATATACAACTTAATATTCTTCAGTTTTGAATCCCGTGTTACAAGGCTAAGAGAAATCAACTTTATAGGTCAATTTAGCCATTAGAATATGAGTTCTCAAAATCATAAAATTTAAGCATATTGAAACCTAAATATTGATTTTGTAATTGCCATAATTTTATTTAAAACGATTCAGAATCAATAATAAATCCGCAGGAATTTCCATTGGTTTTAAAGGAGGTACGTTTGCACCACCTGAATTGCCAAGTGGTATTTCTCCAACAAAAGACTTAACTCCGCCAACCAACAAGCGAGGTATTTGTCCGAGAATTTCCTTGGTGTTTTTTATCCTAAAAGCGAACAATAACATTTGCCAATGCGTTTGGGTATGTTCGATTGGATAAGCTTGCCCAAGGATATGCGCTCGTTCAAGATGCCGCCAAGAGGTTTGTAATTCTCCTCTTTTATAAGTTTCCTTCGATTTAAGTAACTCATCAGCTACGTGTTTTTTTAACCCTTGTGGTATTTTAAAATGCAACTTCATTTTTTAATTATTTCTATTTCAAATTGTGTTTTCATTATCACTAATGAGGTTAAAGATAATTTCTCCAATTCCTCTTTTTTTGAAAGCGGATTATTGGTAAGAATAAATTTAATTATCTCGTCTCTTGAAATTTGCATTAATGAAATTTAATATTTTGTATTCGTACTGCATTCAAAATTGCGACCAATGCAACTCCTACATCGGCAAATACCGCTTCCCAAAGGGTGGCAATTCCGCCTGCACCTAATGCCAGCACAATAATTTTAACCACCATAGCCATTGTAATATTCTGCCAAACAATTTTTCTTGTTACGTTCCCAATTTCTATTGCAGTTACAATTTTAGAAGGCATATCGTTTTGAATAACAATGTCTGCTGTTTCAATTGTTGCATCGCTTCCTAAACCACCCATTGCAATTCCTGCGTCTGCCAATGCAATTACAGGCGCATCGTTTACACCATCGCCTACAAATGCAATCGTTCGATTTTCGTTTTTTAATGCTTGCACTTTATTCACTTTATCTTCCGGCAACAAATTACCGAATGCATTTACAATGTTGAGTTCTTTAGCAACTTTATCTACTACGCTTTGTTTATCTCCCGAAAGCATGACTACTTTTAAATTTAGTCTATGCATATCGGCAATGGCTTGTGGAGCATCTTCTTTTATTTCATCAGCAATGGTTATGTATCCTGCGTACTTACCATTGATGGCAACAACTACAATTGTTTCAACAATGCTTTCAACAGATGCATCGTAGTTTATATTATACTTTTTAAGCAATTTTAAATTTCCTGCCAACACTTCTTTTCCATCTATATTTCCTTTTAATCCGTGACCTGATATTTCTTCTATGTTTTGAATAGTCACGCCTTTTATAAAATCCCCTGCATGTTTAGTAATTGCTGTAGCAATCGGATGAGTAGATTTTCCTTCAATGGCTGCCGTAAGTTTCAACAATTCCTTTTCATCAATTCCAACCGAAACAATTTGCTGAACCTTGAAAACACCTTTAGTAAGCGTTCCTGTTTTATCCATCACAACTGTGTTTATCTTAGTCATTACATCCAAGTAATTAGAACCCTTAAATAAAATTCCATTTCGGGATGCTAAACCAATTCCTCCAAAGTATCCTAAAGGAATAGAAATTACCAATGCACAAGGACAAGAGATGACAAGAAATACTAATGCTCTATAAAGCCAATCGTTGAACACATAATCACTTACAAAAAGTGCAGGTAGTAAACATATACCTATAGCTAAGAAGACAACAATTGGAGTATAAATCTTTGCGAATTTTGAAATGAACAATTGAGTTGGTGCTTTTCGTGCAGTTGCTTCCTGTACCAATTCCAATATTCTTGAAAGTTTACTATCTTTAAAAAGTGCAGTTACTTTTATTTCAGTAACTGTATTTAGGTTTATCATTCCTGCCAATGCCTGTTCTCCTTTTCGTTTTGTATCGGGCTTGCTTTCTCCAGTAAGTGCCGCAGTATTAAATGAAGATGATTCAGAAAGCAGCTCTCCATCTAAGGCTACTTTCTCACCGGGTTTTACTTGTATTGTTTCTCCAATTTTTACTTCGCTTGGCGAAATCGTTATTATTGACCCGTTTCTAATTACATTAACTTTATCAGGACGAACATCTAACAAGGCTTTGATGCTTCGCTTTGCACGTTTAACCGCTGCCGACTGGAATAACTCGCCAACCGCATAAAACAACATAACAGCAACGCCTTCAGAATACTCGCCAATAAAGAATGCTCCAATTGTTGCAATGCTCATTAAAAAGAATTCGGAAAAGAACGAGCCTTTTACAATAGAGTTTACAGCATCTTTTAAAACTGGGATTCCAACAGGAAGATAAGCCACGATATACCAAACGAGGCGTACATAACTCTTAAAAAAATCCGGCTTTACAAAATTACCAAGCACAATTCCTGACATCAATACAATAAAACTGATGATAGCAGGTAAGTACTCTTTCCATGCAGACTCTTCTTCATGTTCGTGAGTATGACCTTCATGCGAATGTTCCTCTGCTTTCGCATAGATTTTATCCTCTAATGTGCAACAAGTCATTTTGCCTTGCGCATCGTAGGTGTGTTTATGGTTTGGATCAGTATTTACCATTGTTCTATTTTTTTAATTTGGTGGGCAAGAGAACTTGGCTATGAAAAAAGTCTTTATCAAACTTAAAAGTAACCAAGTCTCCGCCCATAATATTTTAATGTCCGTGTTCTTCTTCTTCGCTGTTTTTCATTTTAGCAAGTATGTCATAGGCTCCGTTTATTACAATTAAAGATTCATCACTCAAACCTTCTTTCATTTCCACTTCCGTATAACCTAATTCACTTATTCCCTTTGTTAATTCCAACATTTTAAAGTGATTCGCTTCTAAAAAAAAAAAAAAAA
>CALMND010000137.1 GCA_937868565.1 uncultured Bacteroidota bacterium
CCGATTATCGCTGGCAGTTACACCAGCCAATAACAACTATGTTTATCTTTTGGCCAGTGATAATAGCAATGGATTTGGAGGTTTGTACCGATCTACTAATAGTGGAGGGTCCTTTAGCCTTAGAAGTTCCGCTCCTAATATTTTTGACTGGAGCACCAACGGTTCTGGAGGAGGTGGACAGGGATGGTATGACATTGCTATTGACGCATCGCCTGTTAATGCAGAGGAGATTGTTGCCGGCGGTGTAAACTCATGGCGATCCACAAATGGAGGAACTAATTGGAGTTTATACACGCATTGGACCGGTTCTGGTGGAAGGCCATACGTTCATGCTGATTTACACTGTGTTCGGTTTGCGTCTGGAACTACTTGCTTTTTAGGCACAGATGGTGGAGTTGCCAGAACAACTAACGGTGGTGTAAGCTGGTCTAGTATTAATGGTAACATGAACATTGCTCAAATGTATAAGATCGGTCTGTCTGCCAGCACTGCATCTCGAATTATTGCTGGTCATCAGGACAACGGAAGTAATTTATTAAATGGTGTTGGGTGGAGTTCTGTAATGGGTGGAGATGGAATGGATTGTTTTATTGACTGGAACAACAATAACGTGATGGTCGCATCCACTCAAAATGGCGGATTTAGACGATCAACGAATGGAGGGGTAAATTGGTCGGGCATTACCAATGGCCTAGGCGGCATTGCGCCTTGGGTGTCGCCAATTGTTCAAGATCCTATTTCGCCTAATACCTATTATTGTGGTTATTCGAATGTTTATAAGTCTACGAATCAAGGAAGCAGTTGGACGCTACTTGGAAATATTAACACCGGCATAGACGAAATCAAGGTTTCCCCATCTAACAATAGTATTATCTATGCTACTTCTTCCGGTGGTGTTTGGAAAACTACAAATGGTGGTGCGGTCTGGTCTAATATAACCGGAACTATTTCTGGTGTTGGACAAATTACCGATTTGGCAATTGATAATACAAATCCAAATAATATTTTCGTCACCCAGTCCGGCTATAACGCTGGCAACAAAGTATTTGCGTCGCATGATGGTGGGATTTCATGGAGTAATTACTCTAATGGTCTCCCTAATATTCCTGTTAACTGCATCGTATATAAAAATAATAGTGCACAAGCTCTGTATATTGGCACTGATGTTGGCGTTTATTATCGTGAAGCAAGCATGAATAGTTGGATTCCATATTCTACAGGACTTCCTAATATTGTGGTTAACGATTTGGAAATTTATTACCCAACCGGAAAATTAAGAGCCGGAACGTATGCTCGCGGAGTGTGGGAAACTAATCTATACAGTGACCCAGCCGCAGCGCCAGTTGGAGCCTTCAATAGTTTCTATTCTCCCGGGTGTATTAATACCCCTTTACAGCTTTATGATTTATCGGCAAACACACCTACCGCATGGATTTGGAGTTTCCCTGGAGGAAACCCTTCTACCGCAACCATTCAAAACCCTTTAATTACTTATACTGCCACAGGGATTTATTCTGTTACTCTAGTTTCCTCGAACAATAATGGGTTAAGTACCCCTTATACGTCAACAATTCAAATTGTGAGTTCGCCAACCGTTAATTCTGTTTCTGCGTCGGTTTGCGTTGGACAACAAGGTAACCTTGTTGTAAATACCAATGCTACTTCGGTGTTTTGGTCAACGGGTCAACAGGGATTTTCGGCAATAGTAAACAGTCAGGTTAACAATATATATACCTATACGGCTACCATAGGAGCTTGTGCTACTATTGGCACAGCCACTTTATTTGTAGACCCATTGCCAGCCACTCCAATCATCATTTTGATGCCGGGTTACCTTACAACCACTGTAACTGCAAATACCTATCAATGGTATAAAAGTGGCACTATGATTCCAGGAGCCACCTCACAAACTTTTGCACCACAACAGGATGGTTTTTATTCGGTTTGGGCAGGCATTGGTAATTGTTTTTCGTCTTCCAGCTATTATAACTTTATTACTGAAGGTATCGGTTTTCTAACTGAAAACTCTTCAGAAATAGCCATAAGACCTAATCCAGTAAAAGACGAATTAACAGTTGTTTCTTCTATAGATTTGTTGGATAATTCGGAGTATATTATTCAAAATAGTATTGGACAGATTGTAACTCAATCAAAATTAAAAGTAGAAAACAACGAAGCTAAAATTGTTACACAACAATTAGCACCGGGTATTTATCTTCTTAACATTAATAAAGAAGGTAAGCCTTTTGTTTTAAAATTCATTAAACAGTAATTGGTTTAGAAAATTAATGCTGATTTTTGAACGTATTTTTTGATGAATTCTATAAAAATCGCTAATCTTACAGTCTAAAACCATCGTTATATGGAGTCTGGTGTTTCAATAGCAAGTAGTCCAATAGACTATTTACCAATTTTTATCATGTTTACAATCGCCGTCGGCTTTGCTGCGGTATCGCTTATTGCCACCCACAAATTGGGCCCCCTTCGTAAAACAAAAATAAAGCTTGAGTCCTTTGAGTGTGGTATTGAAACACAGGGTAATGCCCGCGTTCCTTTCTCAATAAAATATTATTTAGTGGCTATTTTATTTGTACTATTCGATATAGAAGTAATTTTTATGTATCCCTGGGCCGCTAATTTTAAGGAGCTGGGAATGTTAGGAGTCGTAGAAGTTTTTAGCTTTATTGCTCTATTATTAGTGGGTTTTTATTATATGTTAGCTAAGAACGCCCTAAAATGGGAAGAATAGGAAGTTAGAAATCAGAAGTTAGATTTTAGAACTAAATCTTAAATATTACATGTCAAAACAAATTATAAAGAAGTCGAAACTGGAAATTGCCAAACAGCCTGAAGGAATGGAAGGGCCTGGTTTTTTTGCCACTAAAGTGGACGAGGTAATTGGGATGGCCCGCGCTAATTCCCTGTGGCCATTGCCCTTTGCAACTTCTTGCTGTGGTATTGAATTTATGGCCACTATGGGTTCGCATTACGACTTGGCTCGTTTTGGTATGGAACGTTTAAGTTTCTCCCCCCGGCAGGCTGATCTTTTAATGGTAATGGGAACCATCGCCAAAAAAATGGGACCTACTCTCAGACAGGTTTATGAACAAATGGCTGAACCCCGTTGGGTATTGAGTGTAGGTGCTTGTGCAAGCAGTGGTGGAATTTTTGATACTTATAGTGTTCTTCAGGGAATTGACAGAATTATTCCGGTGGATGTTTATGTGCCGGGTTGTCCTCCTCGTCCTGAACAAATTATTGAAGGCATTTTAAAAATTCAGGATTTGGCTAAAAATGAATCGGGTCGCCGTCGCCACACTGCAGAGTACAAAAAATTATTAAACAGTTACGGAATCGAATAAAAAAATTGAATGAGCGATAACCTAAATACCATTACTCAAAAAATAAATGAAAAATTTCCTGGCGAAATTCTTTCATCGGAATTATTATATGATTTTGCAGTCATTACCTTAAAGCATGACAAAACACACGATGTTCTAAAATTTTTGAAAGAAGACGAAGGTTTAAATTTTCATTTTCTAACTGATTTAACCGGGATGCAAACGGCTGATGAAAAACAGTTGGGTGTTATTTATCACTTGCATAACATGATGAAGAATATTCGTGTTCGCATAAAAACATATTTTGACATTAATAAGCCTGAAATACCTACTGCTACTGATTTATGGCCTGCCGCAAACTGGATGGAGCGTGAAACTTACGATTTTTATGGTGTTCGTTTCACCGGGCATCCGAATTTAAAACGTATTTTGAATGTCGATGAAATGGATATTTTTCCATTGAGAAAAGAATATCCTTTAGAAGATCAAACAAGAGATGATAAGAACGACAAAATGTTTGGTCGTTAATTTTTTAAAGAATTTAAACTCAAGCAATGAGTAAAAAAGAAAATAATACACTTACTCCTCCGGCCGATACCATGGAAAAAGAGTACAGCACTCTTAATCTGGGTCCTACCCATCCCGCCACCCACGGTATTTTTCAAAACGTTTTGAAAATGGATGGAGAAATTATTCATGAGGCTGTTCCAACTTTAGGATACATTCACAGGGCATTTGAAAAATT
>CALMND010000138.1 GCA_937868565.1 uncultured Bacteroidota bacterium
ATTATTAAAAATCTTCCAGCTTAGCTCGTAAGCTTTTTTAAGTTCATCCATTTTTAGACCTGATAATATACCATTTGAATTGGCAAAGTCCACTAACTCTTCGGTGGCAATATTACCCGTTAGTTCTTCAGCGGCCATAGGGCAGCCACCAAAACCGTGAATAGCTACATCAAAATTGCGGCATCCGCTTTCATAAGCCGCTTTAATTTTTTCCTGAGATTTTTCTTTAGTGGAGTGGAGGTGCGCGCCCAATTCTACGTTTTTTAATTCGGGAATAAGCGAGCTAAATAGCAGTTTTATGTTCTCTGGAGTTGAAGAGCCAACAGTGTCAGCAAGCGCTAAATGGTTAATACCCATACGGTTAAGTTTTTTACACCATTCAACAGCAATTTCCGGATTCCAGGCATCACCATAAGGATTTCCGAATGCCATGGAGATATAGACCAATAACTTTTTCTTGTGTTTGCGGCAAAGTTTCTGAATTTCTTCCACTCTTATTAAGGACTCCGCGATAGAAGAATTGGCATTGCGCTGCTGAAAGGTTTCTGAAATAGAGAAAGGAAAGCCCAAATAGTCAATTTCGGCAAATTCGCAGGCATCTTGCGCTCCACGCGTATTTGCAATAATGGCCAGTAATTTGCTGTTACCACTCGAAAGATCAAGAGCGTCGAGCACCGTAGCCGTGTCCTGCATTTGAGGAATGGCCTTAGGTGAAACAAAGCTACCAAAATCAATGGTTTCGAAACCGCACTTCAACAATTGGTTTAAGTACTCTACTTTTAATTCGCTTGGTATTTGCTGTTTTATGCCCTGCATCGCATCACGAGGGCATTCGGTTATTTTAATCATGTTTTTTGAGTCAATCTTTTATTAATATCCCTAATCAATTTAGGCCCCTCATAAATAAAGCCGGTATAAAGCTGAATCAAGTCCGCGCCGGCATCCAGTTTTTCCAGCGCATCGTCAACCGTGTGAATTCCTCCAACGCCAATGATGGGGAAAGCCCCGCCAGATTTTTGCTTCAGGTAACGAATCACTTCGGTGCTGCGTTTAGTAATCGGTTTGCCACTTAATCCTCCCGCTCCAAAAGCCTCCAATTCAGTCTTCTCATAACTGAGTCCGTCCCTTGAAATCGTGGTGTTAGTAGCGATAATTCCTGCAATCTGAGTTTGTTTAACAATATCAATGATGTCATCCAATTGTGTATTGGTTAAATCCGGTGCAATTTTAAGAAGAATTGGTTTAGATTTAACTTTTTGATTATTAATATCTTGTAACGATTTAAGTAAAGCCGTTAATGGTTCCTTTTCCTGTAAGTCTCTTAAATTGGGCGTGTTGGGAGACGACACATTTACCACAAAATAATCTACCACTTCAAAAAGTCCATTAAAACAAATTATATAATCATCAACGGCCTTTTCGTTGGGGGTTACTTTGTTTTTTCCTATGTTTCCGCCAATTAAAACGTTTGAGTCGTTTCTCTTTCTTAGTCTTTTGGCAGCTTCTACTGCCCCCTGATTATTAAAACCCATGCGATTAATGATTGCTTCGTCCTTTACTAATCTGAAAAGGCGAGGTTTATCGTTACCCGGCTGAGGTTTTGGTGTTACAGTGCCTATTTCAATAAAACCAAATCCTAGGTCACCCATTTCATTAAAAACCACTGCATCTTTATCTAATCCGGCTGCAAGACCCACCGGATTAATAAAATCCAGACCAAAAACCCGTTTTTTAAGAGATGGGTGCCGTTTCTTATATAAAAGCCCGGCAATTTTTGAAATGCCCGGAATTCGCAGTAAGAAAAACGTGATGTGGTGAGCCTTTTCAGGGTTAAAACGAAATAGAAAAAATTTTATAAGTGAATACATTTATGGTCTAAAAATAGAGGAAATTATTCTTATTAATAGTGTTATGAACTATTTGTTAAAAAAAATACACTCAAAATTGTGCTTTTTTGTATTTTTAATTAAAAAAATGGTATTTTTGCTCCCAAATTTTAAAACAATAAACCAATCAAAATGAAAAAAGTATTATCATTGATCGCTGTTGCTGCTATCTCAACTGCTTTCGTAGCTTGTGGCCCTTCTAAAGAAGAAATGGAAAAACGTGAACAAGCAAAACAAGATTCTATTGCTGCTGTAGAAAAAGCAAAACAAGATTCTATTGCTGCTGCTGCTGCTGAAGCCGAAAAAATGGCTATGGAAGCTAACGCACAAAGAGTTGCTGATTCAACCCGTATGGCTGACTCAATTGCTGCTACCATGAAAAAAGGTAAGAAGTAATCAATAGCTGAACTTTAAAAACCCCGGCCCAAAAGGCCGGGGTTTTTTATTTGCCAATACCCGCAAGAAATTTAAAAAGTTGAAACGTTGCCAAACAATCCATACCACAATAGGTAATTAGTTCTTGCTTAAAATTCTCTTTTTCCAATGCCGTTTCCGACAAGCGGTATTGCTCATAACAATTCATGGCCTCTAAACCTGAGCTAATATTTGGATAGTTGATGTTTTCAAGCAAAACGGAGGAAACTACTTTTAAAGAAAAATTGTTTTTAAAGGAAGGGTCATAATAATTCATATTAAGAAAAATATCAAACACATCCAACAACTTAGCTTTTAATTGGTTTAAATCAATTTCCAGGTCAGGGTACTTTTTTATCAATCCATTGATTACGCTCACTTCCATTGTTTTATCGTAAGTTAAAATAGAAGCATAATCTTTAGTCAGCTTAATCAATTTTTCGGCGAAGTTTTTTCTATCCTGTTCCTCAAGATTTTCAGTAAAATAGTGCGATTGATGAGTTCCATCGTATAAGCAAATTAAAAAAGGAGTTTGCTCGAATGGCTTGGTTCCCTTTATTTGGGGTAAGGCAGGGCTCCATATTTCCATATCCATGGCTCCAACGGGCAATTTTACCTGTGCCGTAAATGCATTTATTTTTTCATAATTTATTAAGGGCTTTTTGCTCAGATAGGAAGCCTTTATTTTTAAAACATTTGCCTTTAGCTCAGCGCTTTCCGGAATTTCTTCTATGTTTTTAATGCCTGAGTTAAACCACTCAAACAATGTGGTTTTACCAACAAAGGGTAAATTAAAAATACTAGTTTCACTTAAATGGCCTTTCCAGCAAGTTCCAAAAAAATCGCAGAGATAGGGCCTGAAACAGTGTTGGCCAATGACGATGTTAGGAATGACATTTTGCTCCAATACCAGCAAGGCCGCGTTTATCTGATGTTCAAAATATGCCAGATTTTTTTCCGCATTTTGTTTCACGCTTCTTTTCCGGAACAATTTTTTCGGTTCGATGTCCAGCTCCAAAATATAATCAGGATTAAGGCTTACCAAAAAAAGGTCATCAAAGTCTGGTAAGGAATTCTTCAAAACGTAATATTGCAAATAAGCGTCTTTTAAATAATTCTCCGAAATTTTTATAGAACTTTTTACTTCATAAGCCTGGTACTTCCCTTCGTTAAAATGTAAAATGTCAACCAGTATCAAAACACTGTTATGAATAAAAGCAGCTTCATATATAACCGCCGTTTTGTTTTGTATGAGCAATTTGGTTTTCTCAGCCGTTTGTAAAACATTTTTGCTTTCCTCAGAAGCGTCCACTCCACCTGCAAAAAGTTGCCAGGCGAAAAAACCTACATCAT
>CALMND010000139.1 GCA_937868565.1 uncultured Bacteroidota bacterium
CTTTGGGCATGGTGGAAAGCGCTCTAGAGTTTTTGCGCATTTGCGAGGATAATAATTATTACAACATTGTTATTTCTATGAAGGCCAGTAACACCCAAGTAATGGTGCAGGCTTATCGCTTGTTGGTGGCAAAAATGATTGAAACCCAAAGAAACTATCCTTTACATCTTGGTGTAACTGAAGCGGGTGATGGGGAAGATGGACGCATTAAATCTGCAGTGGGAATTGGTACTTTATTGGAAGACGGACTTGGAGATACCATTCGCGTTTCCTTAACCGAGGAACCTGAGTACGAAATTCCGGTAGCAAAAATGCTGGCCGAACGTTATTCAGGAAGAAAAAATCACAATCCGATTCAGGAAATTAATTTCGAATTGCCGTATAATCCTTATGAACACGAACGTTATACAACACGTGAAATCATAAACATGGGTAAGGCCAATGTGCCCAGGGTGATAGCAGATTATAGCATGAAAGCGGAAGTAACCGCAGCCAGTTTGTTCGGCGTGGGTTATCACTATTCCGTTCCTTTGGATAAATGGAATTTAACGGATCAGGCGGTTGATTATTTGTTTTTGGGTGATAATGAAATTAAATTTGAAATCCCGGGAACTCTAGGATTAATCTACAATTCAGAAACCTGGGTAAAAAACAAAAGTCAGGATAGAGCTTACCCTTTGTTTTGTGGAGATGAATATTTCAGAGCACAGGAAAAATCACAACACCTAAATTTTGTTGCCCTTACTATAGAGGTCTTAAGTAATGACTTTATTCACAAAATAAAAAACGAAAATTCGGTTTGCCTTGTTTTGGATTCCTTTAACACGCATACTATGGCTGAATTAAGGCGCATGGCCGTGGAGTTAAAAGTAAATGACTGTCATTTACCCTTCATTATTAAATGCAATTACAAAGATTTGAATGAATCGGCGTTTCAACTATACAGCAGTACCGACATGGGAGGTTTGTTGTTGGATGGTTTTGGCGACGGAATTTGGATTAAGCAAAAAGACTGTGTAAGCACCCAAATATGCAACTCTACGGCATTTGGAATTTTACAAGCTTCGCGCACACGCATCAGTAAAACGGAATACATTTCCTGCCCAAGTTATGGGCGTACACTTTTTGATCTGCAGGAAACCACGCAAAAAATTCGTGAACAAACTTCTCACCTCAAAGGAATAAAAATCGGTATCATGGGCTGCATCGTAAACGGGCCAGGCGAAATGGCGGATGCTGATTACGGCTATGTAGGAACCGGTCCCGGAAAAATAAGTTTATACAAAGGCAAAGAAGTGGTGAAAAAAAATGTAACCAGCGAAACCGCCGTGAACGAACTCATTGAACTTATTCGCGAACACGGCGATTGGGTGGAGAAGATTTAAGCTAAATCTAAAAAATCTAAAAATTTTTAGTGAAAATATTTTTATTTCGCGTTTTCCTTTTGAAAACTTAAACTCTCAAATCCCTTTATTCATAAGGCATTCGGGTACAAAGGTCTGCTCGCTGATTGGAGAGTTAATTTTTTAAATCTTCTTGCTTTTATTTTTCACGCACTTTATATTTACAACCAAACATAGTATGAAACACTTAGTAGGACTTTTGAACAAAGTGTAGGCTATGCTTAGCAAGCTAAATTTAACCTGGCTGAATTAAAATAAGTAGAGTTATAAACTCGGGGCTACAAAGTTTTTAAAAAATTGTGCGATTTAGCGGTCCTAATAAACCATATGTCATTAAACTTAAAATAAATCAAAAAGAAAAGTGAAGTCCAGCTATCACTTTAAAAAACGGGGCCAGACCGAAAAGCCAAAAGAGTAGGAACAAAAAAGAAATGATAAAATTTTTAATTCAGGCATCGTACTCCGCCACGGGAGCAGCCGCTTTACTAAAGTCAGACAGTGGCACAGAAAGAAAAAAGAAAACAGAACTCATGATTAACGAATTAGGAGGCAAAATGGAATCCTTCTATTATATCAGCAATGGTGATGCCTGGGTAATTTGCGAACTTCCCGATCTGGCGTCAGCGGCTTCCATCGCTCTTAAAATAAAGGCCTCCGGCATGGGATCTATTTCAACCACAGTTTTACTCGAAACTGAAGAAGTGGATAAGGCTATTAAATTGAACGCTGGATACCGTTATCCGGGTTCAAATTAAACGGGAGTGAAAAACTAATACAATGAATGAAGCCGTGTTTGTTTTAAAGAAAAAATTTCCGTTCCGACGCATTTGTAATTATTAGCGTTCCTATTACTCATCATTTACAATCCTGTGGAGTGGGAAAGGTTATTCCTTGCGCGGAAGCAGGCAATTCGTGTATTTAACCAAAACTGACCGGATGCATTTACCGGCAGATGTAACCAGAGGCGAAAGGTCTTGTGGCATTTTCGTTGTACCACATTATTTTATACTCTTACACCTATAACTAAAATATCATCCACCTGATCTGAATCTCCTTTCCAGTCTTTGAGTGCCTTATCCAAAATCAATACCTGTTCCTGCATGGGCAGGGAGGCTATGGTGTGTAAGAGTTCCCGGAGTTTTTTGTACATAAATTTTTTTCCTTTGGGCCCTCCAAACTGGTCGGCAAATCCATCTGTAAATGTGTAAATGCATGTACCTGGTTTTAAATTCACACTGAAGCTGCTAAAATCCTTATACTCCATGTTGTGCGAAACTCCTACGGGCATTTTATCATAATCAAGTTCAAGTAATTGGGTGCTGCCATCGTCCTGGGGTTCAATAAGCACAATGGGGTTGTTGGCCGCAGCATAGTTCAAGGTGTTTGTTTTAAAGTTAAAACGACAAATTACCGCATCCATTCCGTCTTTGCGTTCCTTATTTTCGTGCACCCTGAAGTTGTTTACAATTTTAGTACGCAGGCTGTTAAAGATAGCGCCCGGGTCAAACTGATTGGCTTCTTTTACCACCTCATTCAGATAACTAATACAAAGCAGGCTCATAAAGGCGCCAGGCACACCGTGTCCGGTGCAATCAGCGGTTATTAATATAAATTCATCATTTTGGTTTTTATGTGCCCAGTAATAATCTCCACTCACAATATCTTTGGGTCTGTAAAACACAAAATAGTCGCGCGACCCTTTTTTCAGGTTGTCCTTTAACAAGTCGTTGCCAGCAAGAAGGCTTTGCTGGATTTTTTGAGCATATTGAATGCTATCGGTTATTTCTTTATTTTTTTCTTCTATCAGGTGCTTTTGTTCTGTGATTTCGAGTGTGGCCCCTTTCACTTTATTTTCTAATAGCTCGTTGGCTTTTATAAGGCGACGGGCGTTTAAACGCAACAAAATTCGTAGTAATAAAATAATGGTAATCAAATAACCCGCGTAGGCCCAGAACGTTTGGTACCAAGGTGGCTTTACGTCCAAATCAATGCCAATGGGCGCCGACCATATTTCGGATTCACCCATGGCTCTCACCTCAAAACGGTAGTGACCGGCAGGCGTGTGTTCAAATTCTTTAGTTTCGTTAGAACCAACGTCACGCCATAGACTGTCCTCACCAATTAAGCGGGTTTGATATTTAATTTTAGCCTGGTAAATTTTTTCAATAGCAATGTATTCTACAAGGAATTTGTCTGAATGATGAAGCGTGTATTGATCATGCACACCCGTATCTAACCCGTTGATTCTGAATTTTGAAAAGCTAAGGGCTGGATAACTAATGGGGCATTTATCCAGATCAATGACTGCAATGTAAGGAGACCAGCCCGAAACATAGAGCTTATGATTAAAAATAACCGCGTCCCATATATAACCAAAATTGCGTCCAAGGTTTTTAATAAAACTGAATCGTTTCAGGTTTTTGTCATATCTGTAAATAAGGGTGCCTGCAATATAAACTAACTCTTTACTTTCATCCAGACAGTTGGCAAAATGCAGCTGCCCAAGATTTACGGAGTCCGTCAATTCGTAAGAAGTGTATTTTCCATTATCAAACACCAAAATGTTTTTGGTGCTTGTGCTGAAATAATTTCCTCCAAAAAAGAGTCGGCCATGGCAATCGGCCATCGGACCATCTTCCGAAAAATGCAAAGGAAATAAAACAGAATCCAATACAGTTACTTTATCATTCACTATCCAACCCGCTTGTCGCCCTTTATGAAAGCATAGTGTTTTGTCGAATTCGCCTAAAGAGGTAAGGGAGCCTGTTGGCATACCCTGCAGATTCTTTGGTCTTGTTCCTAACGACAATGGGTTCCAGATAAAAATGTCGTTTCTTGCATTTAGCAGATACAAATTTCCGTTTTTTGAAGGGTAGATATATTTTGCCTTTATGCCTGAACCCAAAGAAAATGTACTTGTATTACCCGCGCTGTAGTATGATAATAAACTGCTATCATTTAGCAGGTAGCAAGCAGTTCCTGTAGTGTTAAGTATCATGTTACACAGAGCCTTACCATGATAAATCTCAGTTTTAGAATTGGCTTGCTGATGCATCAAACTTTGGCTGGCCTTGAAATAAAACCAGCGGTTTTTCTCAACACTACTAAAATAGTCAGGAGCACTATCGGCTATGCTTTTTGTTTCTCCGTTCTTCCAAAACAAATAATCATTCCCACGTTTGTTGAAATTACTAACATTTAAAGTCAGACTCGTATCTAACTTATTAATGCCTTCAATATTAAGTCCGTTTACATTAACATTGCTATATGCAAGTGATATATTTTGTGCGTTCACAATTTGCATTGAGCTTTGTTTTTGCCAGGCATGTAACCAAAAGGTGTTTTCGTCCGACTCTGAAATGTCCGTTTGATCAATTGGTAGTTTTGGATACAAACTGTCGAACTTATAAACTGATTCGTTTTTTAGCACATAATTTTTATTTGCACCTCTATAAGAAAGCAACCAGACTTCATCGCCAACGCTAATAAATTTTTTGCTTTCATTCAAAATTTGTTTATATCTGAACACTTCTTCACCTGAGCCAAAATTCCATATTCCTTTTGGGCGGTCTCTTACAATATGGTAAGTTTTTTCATTTATTTTTTCCAAAAAATAGTATCTGTCGGAATTATCCTTACCCAGGTAAGAATAATTCTTCCCTAGTTCCTTAATCTGACCAAGTGAATCCAAAAATTGATAGTGGTCTGCCTTATCATGAATTAATACGCCATGGTCTATGTTTTCAAAAAACGTGAAATTTCCGTTTAAACTAATACTCGAAAATCGCTTATCAATCTTGTTTGATTGACGGTAACGACAAATGGTACCATTCCCTTTCTTTTTATCACTAAGCCCCCACCATACTGTTCCATCGGAGTCAGCGAATAAAAAAACCGAAACGCAGTTATTCATACCTTTATCACAAACCTTTATTTTTTCCTTAATGTTTAAGGAGTAATTAGGTGGTAGTTTCTCAAGATTGTAGATGCCATTGCTCCAACGAGCTAAGGCAAGGCCAGCTTCTGTATAAATCCATAGGTTATTTTCCCTGTCAAATGCAATTGTAATCACGCTGTCGGATGGCAAACCTTTAAGCCTGTTAAACATTAATTTGGGTTGCCCGTTCATCATTTGATAAACCCCCTTATTTGACGCTAACCAAACCCAACCATCATTATCTTTTACCAGTAGTTTTCTCCACATACTTGCAGTCCTTAAACCATAATAGGTGGCAGGCATTTGATTGCCGCATTTGTAACTACTGAATTGCTTACCGTTAAACCGGTTAATGCTTGTAATGTTTCTTGCAACGTTTGTAAACCAGGTATAACCCTGTTTATCTGCCAGTCCGTTTGAATAAGAACCCAGTCCGTCCTCAGCGCCGTAATATTTCATGTCAAAATCCAATTGCGCGTTCAATCGCAAGGCAGCTGTAGTTAACAACAAAAAAAGTACTGCGTTTTTTATTTTCATACGATTATTACTTACAGGAACAGTTACTTAAACAATGGACGTGTGGGCAACATATGTAAAATTATTTAATTAATTGTCATATACAAAAACTTACAGCATTTTAATCGGATTACATTTTTAAGAATTTATAATTTACCAACTTCCTCTGGTAAGCATCATTTGCAATGGGACTACTTAGTTTAGATCCAAATTAATTTAATAAATGTATCTATCATGCGCTTTATGAGTAAGGTTTAGCTTAACATGCCGAATCCGGGAGCATTTATTTTATTTGGGAAGTTAAATAAAACATGAATAAATGCGCAGATAATAAAATCAGAAGCTTGCCGGGTTACAAAGGTTGCGGATCATTTTACAAATAGCGTGAAGCCTTGTATTCATTTTTTACTGTTTTATTAGAAACCAACAATTAAAAAACTTTAGAAGCCAAATAGTAGAGAAAGAACACATAAACTTCGTTTGCGAACATGGTATTTGATAAAGACGGGTTTAGCCCAAATCTAAAAAATCTAAAATTTTTAGATCCATTAATTTTTGCTCATCTAAATTCATTTTAAAAGTATATGCTCTGGTAGCCCTTTATTAATATGGGTTTTGGAGCCTTTCTCATTTAAAGACCAAAAAAACAATAATTCTCTTCAAATTCTTGCTTTTACTGCTTGTTGTATTTACATTTAGCCAAACCAATTAAAACTTTTTAAGAGCAACCTTTCCGATTAACCAAATTACCAATTGTAGAAGAAATAATTAAACCGTTGAAAAAGCACCAAATAAGAAATATAAAAAGTTAAAGAACTGCATATCAAGTTAAGTATGCGTTTGGCACTAAACTTTAAAAAATTGAAAATCAAAAGTGACACTTTTTAAATTAATTAAAAGCGGATTCTACTGATATCTATCGGAAGAAAATCTGATTAAGAAATAGGCTCAATGAAATTAGAAATGTTGAATGATAAATGAACCGACTAAAAATTATTAAGTATAAATTCAACATTCAGACATTGGTTTTAAAATATGAACCTTAAATTAAATGTTAAGATGAAAGACGAAGCTTCCATTTCCTACAACAAATTGCGGCAGGCCATTGGCCTCTTGGGTCTGGCCTTGCCCCTTTTCCTGTATTTGCACACGCGGCTTTTTGGCTGTTGTTGCTTGCAGGATTCCATTAGTCATTATTATTACACCAAAGCCAATGTTTGGTTTATTGGTATTTTGTGGGGGCTCGGCCTGGTGTTAATTTTTTACCCTACGCCAGCCAGCAATAAAGGCAGAGACGGTTTACTTACCAGTTTGTCGGGCATTTGCTCCATTTGTGTTTCCCTTTTTCCCACCAATGCTAATAGCAACGATTGCTGCGCAATATTCCATTACTGCGACTCGCCATGGCGCGCTGGCTTTCATTATTTTTGCGCGGCAACAATGCTGTTAATCTTTTCGTACATGAGCATTAAGCTCTTTACCAAAACTGATAAAGCCGATTTGAGTGGCGACGAACACAGGTGGAAACGCAGACGTAATTTTATTTTCAGAACCTGCGGCTGGATTACCTTTTTAAGTGTAGTGGCCATTGGAGTAATAACTGTGTTGGAAGCACTGCGCCTAATCTGCATCACCAGCAAATATACCTATTGGCTGGAGGTTTCGGCTTTGGTGCCTTTTGGTATTGCCTGGCTGATTAAGGGCGGATTTTTGCTGGTGGACGACAACGATACAAGCACCATGGAACAACTTAAAAATATGGTTACCAGAAAAAACACTAGCATAGTTAAGCAAAATGAGAAATTATAAATGTTGAATGATAAATGAACACGCACCACCCATTCAAAATTTCATATCTAACATTCAACATTCTTGCCCTGAATTTGTTGAAGGGTCAAAAACGGAGATTGCCGAAAATCCGATGAAGAGTAGGTGAAAAAAACGATATGAAATTTAAATACCCAATACTATTATTGCATTGTGTAATTACTTCTTTTGCACAAACATTTGAGGCTACACATAGAAATATCATGGAAAATCTATATGAATACCAAAAAGATAAACTAATATTTAAAGAAAATAAGCTTAATAATTTTATCGATCAAATAAACAACAATACTGATTTAGCAGTTTTAATAGAATGTATAAAAGGTGTAGTTGAAAACGGTTCCGACGCAAGAGAGGGCACAATGGGTAAATTAAATGACATCTATGCGAGTTCCGAGAACAAAACTACAATTAGAAAAATCAAGGAAAAAGGACGGGCTGGGAATTGGGTGGTTTTGATAGAAGGGGATTCGTGGTTCAATTTTCCAACACCCCTTAAAAGTGATTTAACAAAGTTGTTGCAAAAGAAAAGTTCACTCTTGATACATACAGATTCTTATGGTGGTGATTGGTATTCCAATATGTTTATTAATCAAAAATACTACACTGAATTATCAATCCATAGCCCAGATGCATTTATT
>CALMND010000140.1 GCA_937868565.1 uncultured Bacteroidota bacterium
TAATCTTTATCAGGTCACCAATCGTCATGAAGGAGCGATAACGTATTATAAAAAAGCGATAGAAATAAATCCCAAGTTTTACTCCAACGCTTTTTATTTTATGTCCCAATCTCAGCTGTCATTGGGACTTTATACCGAGGCTAAAAAGAGTCTGGAAACATTTCTAAAATTCGATCGGATAAATCCAAATACGAAACTTAACGCAGAAAATTTTTTAATAACCGCAAATTTTGGCGAACAAGCTGTCAAAAATCCCAAGCCCTTTAATCCGGTGAATGTGGGTGAGGGAATTAATTCAGATTTAAATGAATATTTTCCGGCGGTTACAGCAGATGGGAAACAGTTTTTGTTTACCAGAGGATTAAAAGTACCTGAAATTCCGGATTATGAAAACGAAGATTTTTTCATGAGCAATAAAACAAACGGTACGTGGAATGCCGCACAGCCTATTCGGGAAGTGAACAGTCAGGGGAACGAAGGAGCACCAACACTTTCGGCCGACGGAAATATAATGTTTTTTGCGTCGTGTGCGAACGAATTTGATGATTACGGAGCACCTGACAGGAAGGGATACGGTAGTTGTGATATCTTTTATTCTCAAAAAATAAACGGACGTTGGACAAGACCAAGAAATGCAGGAACTTCTATTAATAGCAATCATTGGGAAACACAACCTAGTTTTAGCAGCGATGGTAAAACGCTTTATTTCATAAGAGGGATAAGAGGGAGAAGTGGAATAAGAGATCAGGATATTTATTCCAGCACAATCGGCGAGGACGGAAAGTTCTCTATGGCAGTAAAAATTTCTACGAATGTGAATACACCGGGCAAAGAAGAGTCGGTTTTTATTCACCCCGACAATCAAACTTTGTATTTTAGTAGCGATGGACACCCTGGAATGGGCGGTTTAGATATCTTTATGAGCAGGAGGGAGCCAGGCGGCGATTGGGCACCAGCAATCAACTTGGGTTACCCCATTAATACATTTAATGACGAAAACAGTTTGCTGGTTGGTCCTGATGGCAAATTGGCTTTTTTTGCGAGCGACCGAAAAGGTGGATACGGTGGTTTAGATATTTACCAGTTTGAATTGCCCGCTGATATTCGTCCGGAAAAAATAACCTATGTGAAAGGGAAAGTATACAATGCTAAAACTAAGGAAGCCCTTGAAGCAAATTTTGAGCTAATTGATTTAGAGACGCAGAAAACAATTGCGAAATCATATTCTCAACAAAACGGAGAGTTTTTTGTGACTCTCACCGCTAATAAAAATTATTTGGTAAATGTGAGTAAGGACGGATATTTATTTTACAGCGATAATTTTTCATTAAGGGGTAAAGAAACTGATTTTAATAAGCCCTATCAACTAGACATACCCTTAGAACCTATTGATACAGGGAGTGTTGTGGAATTAAAAAACATTTTTTTTGATGTAAATAAATGGGAACTGAAAGCAGAGAGTAAAGCAGAATTAGAAAAGCTGATTACGTTTCTTGTGAAAAATACTGGTGTAAAAATAGAGCTTGGAGGACACACAGATAATACGGGAGATAAAAAATTGAATTTAACTTTATCCGCTAATCGTGCAAAATCCGTATTTGATTATTTGATAACTGTGGGTAAAATAAACACTCAAAGACTTTCTTATAAGGGTTATGGGGATACAAAACCAAAAGTGCCAAACGATAGCCCCGAAAACAAAGCAAAAAACCGAAGAACAGAATTTAAGGTAAAGGCCAGATAGTTTAGTGTAGGTACAGTCTCTGCGAGACAATTGTCGCTGCCATGAAGTTGTATTGTTCTTGCGTGAACCGGCAGGATGACGAATAATAGCTCATAAAATTATCGGTAGGACGCAGGTAAAATTTATTATTGCCATCTTGCGTGCCATTTGGTAAAGGATAACAATCGGCTTCCGTGTCACAAAATCCATCACCGTTGGTGTAACAATTTGTACGCGCCACAAATTCGTAGCTCAACATATTTGGTGGATGCGGCGGAATGACGGCAGGACCAATTTCTTCGAAGGTGTGTGGGAGCCCAAAAAAATGACCCATTTCATGGATAGGAGCTGTATTAAGAATTTCACTTTTTTTTATTACAATTAAATCCTCTAGAGCACCAACAGGGGGCATATAAGTATAACCGGCAAGTACAATGGGTGGGGGACTAGGAGGAGGTGTATAAATAATATTTTCTGCCAAATAAATATTGATAGTCTTATCTGAGTAAAAATTTTGTTTCACATAAATTTCAGTAGAATCGTTACGCCATTTATTAAAATTAAAATTGGGGATGGTAATAACGGTACACTGTTGGAAAGAAACGCATATTGGCGCAAATGCATTGTTAAGATTTGTGATGCATGTATTAAGAACCGAAGGAGTAAGCCCCGCTCCCCATAATCCTGTACTATCAAGTACCACGTAGAAAATAACTGAAAATTTTTTATTGAGACAAGCACTATGTTTTAATGTTGTTACCAGGTTCTGGATAGTTCCACCGCCCAAACGCCATTGTGCATAATTTTGCGGTAGTTCGGTAGCGCACTCATTATTGGCAATCACGGGTACGGACTGAGAGTAATATCGAAATAGCAATAAAACAAACAATATGGAGGCCTTACAACGCATTAAAATTCAAAAATTTTGGTATATTTATGGTTGAAATAAACAAATTTAGAATTTTTTTCGAGATGCTGAGGCAAAAAACCCATTACGTATTACTTGTGCTGTGTTTTTGTATTCTCGAACTATCTTATTCGCAAATAACGATTACTTCACCAACGGCGCAAATTTGTGTCCCCGATCAGGTTTCTTGTATAGCTCCAGCGGGTGCTACAGGGGTCAGTTGGGTTTTCAGTGGAGGATACGTTCCGTCTAATCTACCAAATTACAGTTTTAATGTTTTAACACCGGCCACTATTAATGGCACTTTTACGGGCTTTGTTGGCGCAACACCTGTAACTTTTACTTTTACGGTATTTGCATATGCTTCGCCCGTTGCTAACTTTAGTTTGGCACAGCCACCCAACCCCTGTATTGTTAAAACGGTTACTTTAACCGACCAAAGTACCTCTTCTTCTCCAATACAATCTTGGGCCTGGACCTATGGTGATGGTGGCTTGGGTGCTGCGAGCGGAACTCACACCTACGGCTACACATTGGTTGGAAATTTTACAGTTACTCTAAAGGTTACGGATAATAAGGGATGTACCGATCAAAAATCAATTGGAACAGTTAATGTTATTAGTCCTCCAATTCCCGTCATCACGTCAAATCCTCCTGTTCTGGTTGGATGTAATAATACCTTTAATGCTGTGTTTAGCGCAGTCAATTCGCTAGGCAGCGGTTTAACTTATAGTTGGGATTTTGGCAACGGTCAAACTTCAAATCAGATAACAAGTAATTCTATTACCTTTACGTCACAACCAAGCCCTTACTTAGTTACATTAACGGTCAGTGCCAATGGTTGTAATGCTAGCGTTTCTACATTTGTAACAGTTAGTCCGGCTAATCTTTCTATTACTCTGCCTGCGACCGTTTGTTTAAATGCGCCCACTACGGTAACAATACAAAGTAATCAGCCTTTTTCATTTTGGAATGCTGGTGGTGGACCGGTACCTGTGGCAACGCCCTCGCCAACAAATCCGGTAGTTACTATTCCGGCTATTTTTACAGTTGCCGGAATTCAATCAGTAGTGGTTACCGCTGGAAATGCGCCTTGCGTTGCAACACCTGTAACTTCTTTTGTTACCGTTCAGCAAGTGACAGCAGCCATTATTACACAACCCCCCAATATTGGTTGTAATCCTACGTTTGTTGCTAACTACACAGCTCAAACCTCGCCCAACGTGGCCCAGTTTACGTGGACGTTCACAAACTACTCCGGTGCTCTGGTAACCAGCACACTGGCAAATCCTCAATTCACTTTTTCGCAAAATAGTTTGAATAAATACACAGTATATTCTTACGGCAATAGTCCCCCGTATGTTTTACCTTTTAATCCAACCATAAGTTTAGTAGCAACTTCTGCTGCTGGTTGCAGTGTTCAAGTTACTTCTAACACATACACCATTCAACGCCCAACAGCCATATATTACAAAGATAAATCGGAAGGATGTGTTCCCCTGGTGGTAACATTTACGAATGCCAGCACTTTTTTTTCAGTGAATCCTATAACTACCTATACATGGTGTGATGGGGGAACTACAACGGTCACAGGTGTAGCACCAATACCTACCATAGCGTTTACTTATACCGCAGCGGGCACTTACACGCCATACTTAACAATTGGCACACAATCTGGCTGCACAAGTACTTATTCTTTTGACGTCATAACGGTAACGGTGCAACCGACTATCAGTTTTAATTTTGCTCCTAATATTGTTTGTCCGAATCAGCCGGTGCAAATTACTAACACGTCGCCGAATATTGGTTCCATACAGCACTGGCATGTTGAGAGCGATAACGGGTATTTTTCCGGTTGTGTTACAGACCCTAATCCAAGTTGGAAATTTAACCACATA
Organism: uncultured Bacteroidota bacterium; assembly: GCA_937868565.1. Lineage (GTDB taxonomy): Bacteria > Bacteroidota > Bacteroidia > B-17B0 > Aurantibacillaceae > Aurantibacillus. The sequence continues at coordinate 4,529 of CALMND010000140.1, forward strand.
GGAGTTCATTCTTTCACCATGTCGGGTTATAGAAATAGCTGCAAAGGAGTTTCTGTTTCAAATCAATCTGTTACCGTTCATGGGCCAATAGGGAAATTTTATTTCGTAACGAATTGTTCCAACAGAAAGTCGGTTGATTTTTTTTATGAATTACAGGAGGCTCAAACCGCAACGCTTAATTTTGGCGATGGTGTTCCGAATCAAACGGTAATAATAGGTAACGGTAACGCGGGTGCCATAATCACGAACAGCCTCAACCATGTGTATGCTGTAACGGGAGACTATACAGTAACGCTTACAGCTAGAAATACAAACTTTGGTTGCGTAAACTCTACCTATACCCAAGTAGTTAATGTTAGAGATGTACAGGCCGCTTTTCCCATATCAGCCACAACCTGCATTGGAGCTAACAATAGTTTTTTTGGGCTAACTTCGGTTGATGTATATACTACCTGTAATCGTGGATACGCCTGGTACATTGATAATTTACCTCCAACTGACAGCCCTTCGCCTGTAAAAAACTTTACGTTTACTACCCTTGGAACGCATACGGTTACTCTGGAGGTTAAGGATATTAATTCTTGTCGGTCATCCGTTACACAAACTATCAGAGCCAGTGGTGTTACGGCTGGTTTTTCGCTTAGTGCCAATCAGCTATGTTTATCAACGGGCAGTGTGATTATTACAAATACTACTTCACAATTACCCGACCCAATTGCAAATTATACCCTGAATTACGGAGATGGCAGTCCATCTACATTTACTTCAGTTTTAAACACCATAATTCATAACTATACAACGGCTATTTCGCCGTCAAGTAACTATACGCTTTCGCTTAGAGCGGTCAACTCCCTGGGCTGCTCACAGTCTTTAACTCAGGCAGTTCAGGTTTTACTGCCTCCCGTTTCATTCAGCAGCAGTCCTCAGGGTTTATGTTTAAAAGGAACGATTCCATCAACGGTTGCGTTTGTGTCGTTAAACAGCAATTCAAGTTACACGATGGACTACGGCGTTAGTCCTTCTTCAACGCTCATAACTAATCTTGGAACCACAACGTACTCATACAACTCGCCTGGAACCTATACAATTCGTGTTAAAATCATAAATGGCCCTTTGCAGTGTGAAAACACAGGAAGCTTTACTATTATTGCTGTTCAAACTCCCACAGCCGATTTTGATTTTTCAAGTCCAGGATCTACTGGCGGCAATAATATTTGCGGGCCTAATGCAACTGTTATTTTCACGAATCAAAGTTTACCAAAGCCAAATACTCCTACCTGGAATCTCTTGCCAGGAGGAGGCCCATTTCTTACCAATAGTGTTGTTTCCTATCCTTACACCTCGAATGTGAATACTTTGATTCCAATTAGCCTCACTGTCACAACGGGAGCTCCAAATTTTTGTACTTCGAGCGTGTCTAAAAATTTCAACATGTATGTTGTTAAGGGTAATTTTGTTTTAGATAAAAATATCGTATGTCTTAATGATGCCATAAAATTTAGCTTATCTCCTGTTGCTGGTGATACGAGTGGAATACATTCTTGGTCTTGGGATTTTGGTGATGGCTCCGGTGCTTCGTCTGCTACAGTGGGCACTTCACCGCCACCACCAACCTTTACCCTGCACACCTATTCTAATTATACGGCAACCGCAAACGGAAGTACATCGGTTTCTTTAATTTATTACTCTACAGGGGAATATTGTAAGTACTCGGTACAAAAACCAATTAAAATAATCAAACTTAACTCCCTATTTAAACGGAATGCAGAATTAACGCTTGCAGATACAGCTCATTGTCTTCGTATTCCTGATAAGTTTAACAACCAGAGTTTTAGTAATTCTCAGTCATCGATTTCTTATACCTGGAGTTTTGGGACCGGGCCGAATTCAAACGCAGTGAGTCCTAGTTTTACATACCCTCAGGCAGGAATTTATCAGGTTAGCTTAACCGCAAGAGAAGATGATAATAAATGTGTGGTGGGTTCGAGTAAAACCATGACTATTTTTGCCTTACCTAGCGCGTCCTTTACCGCGGACACGAACTGCCCTAAAAAGGCCTTCGATATTTTTGTAAACACCTCGCCGGGTGTTCGAACAGGAACATGGTCACCTGGTGCGAATATGGCTAGTGCCCCTGTCTTTTCCACAGTCACCACAAACTTCAAAGCCTCGGGTATCACTTCTCAGGACTTGATTTACTCTTTAGTTGTTACAGATTCTAATTTCTGTGTGAGCGATGCTTTTACCAAAAATATCATTATTTATCAACCTGCGCCACATGTGAATTGGGATACTACCGTGGTTGTAGGTCAAATAATACCGATTAACGCAAACGTTGGAAACTACACGTACACATGGACACCCGTTGTTAGCAATCTGGACTGCATTTTTTGCCATCACCCTATCTCAACATCAACCGTTAGTATCACTTACAGTGTAGTGGTAGAAGATTCAAAACACTGTGCCGCGGTAACAAACAAATATTCAATACGTGTTGAACCTATTTCAAGCATCGATGTTCCCACGGCTTTCACTCCTAATGGAGATGGCATTAATGATATTATTTATCCTTCGGGGTGGGGAATCAGAAAACTTAATTATTTCAAGATTTATAACCGATGGGGTCAATTGTTATTTGAAAGTAACGACATAAAAGTGGGTTGGGATGGGCGATATCAAGGAATAATGCAAAATATGGATACCTATGTGTATGAAGCCTCGGTTGAAACGTATATAAGTGCGGAACCTTTGAAAAAAACATCTACATTTAAATTAATTAAGTAAAGGGTGAAAAAGTATTACCTGCATATTTTCTTTGTGATTGTTTTGAATGCACCATCATGCTTCGGCCAGGATGTCCATTTCAGCCAGTATTACCTGTCTCCCTTATCGCTTAACCCGGCCAACACCGGAAATTACCGAGGAGATTTCAGATTTTTTGGTAACTACAGGAGTCAATGGAAGGACATTAATGATGCATATAAAACATTTTCCGCCGGCGGTGATTTTAACGCGTACCCGAAAAATATTAATTTAAGTGGAGGGCTTGTTTTTATTAATGATAAGTCCGGTGGTAATCTGAGTGTTCAAAAAATACTCCCGTCGGGAGCCTATCATTTTAAATTGGGTGCTATTAAAGTCCACCTAGGTATTCAGCCCGGTTTAGTAATAAAAACTCTTAATTTTAACGCTCATTCATTTCCAAATCAGTTGAATTGGACTACGGGTAATTTTGACAATACATTACCAAATTTTGAAACCAATCAAAATGCGCAATTCAGCTATTTCGATTTAAATAGTGGTGTTCATGTTTCACGAAGGTTTGGCAAGCTTGAGCCGGAAATTGGATTGGCCCTGTTTCATATCAACAAACCAAGGGAGAGTTTTTTTACAGGTAGAAATAACAAATTGCCTCAACGAAACGCATATAATTTTAATCTGAATTACTATGTCAGTAAAGCCATTATACTCAGAGGTTATTCGCTTTATGGATACACTACAAAGGCCAGTGATTGGGTTTCCGGGATAAACCTGGAGTACGTTTTTTCTACAAACGCTTTCTACACCAGTTCGGTATTTGCTGGTTTTATGTGGCGAAGCGGACTTAAGCGCAATGCTGACGCGGGAATTATCACCGCAGGGTTCAATTATAAAAGTTACACAGTTGGATTTAGCTATGACATTACGTTCTCACAATTGAAAACTTCAGTAGATAGTAAAGGTGCGTTTGAAATGGCACTGATCTATCGCGGTAAAAGCACCAGACTATACAAAAAAATTGTTCCCTGTGAGAGATATTAAATTTTTATGTTTTTTTCTGTTATTAATTGGGTGTGTCAGGGCCCAGTAGGATAGTGCCTTGGCACAATATGCGAAAGGTAAAACACTTAAACGTTTGGGGAAAAATGCGCTGAAACAAAAAGATCCAGCGTCGGCAATAACATTATTTGAAGCCTATTTAAAAACCAATAAAAAAGATGCTGAAGCAATCGCCCTCTTAGGTCGTTCACATATGGAGATGCGCGATTATGAGAAGGCGAAAAACATTTTTTTAAGAGCTTACAATACAAACAAGGCTAAAGCGCCTGAAGCACTTTATTTTTACGCGCAGATGTTAAAGTCTAACGGCAGGTACGACAGTGCGCGCACAAATTTTGAAAAATTTAAGAAGGAATATAAAGGTTCGCAAAGGCAATTAAAAAAACAAGCGGGTAAAGAAATTGCTTTCTGTGACTCTCTGCAAAAACTGTTGCACAAAGAAAATAAAATTAAAATTGTTCATTTAGATACGTCCATTAACAAAGTAAATACCGAGGCTTCGCCTTTTAATTTGGACGAGAATACGCTGTTGTTTACTTCCTACCGAACAGAGAAGAAGGAATATGTTAGCGAGGATGATACCGCTAAACCTAAAACAAAGAAATTGTATTACGCCAAAAGGAAAAAAGATAAATGGGTTTTTGAAGGAGAGTTTGGTAATGATTTTAATAAAGAAGATTTTAATACAGGCAACGCTTGTTTTAGTGCCGATCATAAAAGACTTTATTTTGCACGATGTAAGGAAAACATAAAAGGGGAAATGATTTGCGCAATATACGTTTCAAAGAAGGAAGGGGATAATTGGCTGGAACCCGAAAAACTACCCAAACCTGTTAACAGCAAAAGATACAGCTCTACCATGCCAGCCATAGCTACGGATCCGGTTAAAGGCAATGATATTATATATTATGTTACCAATAAAAAGTCAGGCAAAGGCGGAACAGATATTTGGTATACTGTTTACGATAAAAAACACAAGGAGTACAAAGTGCCAAAAAATGCCGGTACAAAAATTAATACTGCCGAGAATGAGATGAGTCCTTTTTTCGATAACGAAACCCGCACATTATACTATAGTTCTGATGGGATGGGCGGCTTTGGGGGATATGATGTTTTTAAGGCGACCGGTGATGGTAAGAAATGGAACGTTGTTGAAAACATGGGACAGCCTATTAATTCAGGAGCAGATGATATTTACTATTCAATTTCTTCAAAACGCAGCGAAGGCTTTTTAGTAAGTAACCGTAAAGGAGGCAATTCCTTAAAAAACAAAACGTGTTGCGATGATATTTATTTTTATCAAAAGCCAGACTATGCGCAAATTATACTTAAAGGAAATATAAGTGATATGTTGGACAAAAGCGCTTCTGTGTCAAAGGCCAAAATTGAAATTTTTATTAAGGACAAGAGTGGCGAAAAATTTTTAATTAAAACAATAAACAGTGATAGTTTAGGTAATTATAGAACGGAAGTGGATGCAGGGCATGATTATATTATGGTTGTGAAAAAGGACAACTTTCTGGGAACAAGCGAGGATATTAATGCCAAAGATGTAACGCGCACGAAAACGATAGATAGGGATTTACACCTGATAAAAAAGCCGAAAGGAGTAATCAGGATTCCAAATATTCAATATGAATTTGATAAATCAAATATTTTGGAGTCGAGTAAGTTAAGTCTCGACACAACGGTTCTCGTTATGATGCAACTGAATCCGGAAATTGTTGTTGAAATACAATCGCATACAGATAGTAAAGGAAACGAATCTTATAATTTAAAATTGTCGCAGAAGCGCGCCGAGAGCGTGGTTAACTATTTGGTTGGAAAAGGAATAGATAAGAAACGTTTACTTGCAAAAGGTTATGGGGAAAGCCAACCCATAGCACCCAATGAAAATAAAGATGGTAGCGATAACCCTGAAGGCAGGGCTAAAAACAGACGCACCGATTTTCGAATAATTGGTGTGGTGGATGGTTACAATAACGAAGGAAGTACGGAAGAATAAATTATCTTACTTTAATCAGGTCTTGGTTTTGGTAAATTTTTCAGCCATCTTAACAGCTTCGTAAAGATTAATAATTCCGGCGTTTTTACCTAGTTTTTCAAACTTTACGAGTTCGTCTTTGGTTCCCGGTTTAATAACCTTTTTGCCTTTATAAGTTTTTACACTACTCTTAATTAATATTTTTTTAATTTGTTTTGGAGTAAGCGTAGGGTAGTACGATTTTAAAACCGCTGCAACACCACAAGCTACTGGCGACGCCATACTTGTTCCACTGGCATCTTTGTACCCGTTTTTTGGAGTAGTGGAATAAATATCTACGCCCGGTGAAAAAAGATCTACCGTTTTTTTACCGTAGTTGGAGAAAGAAGCTACAATTTTATCATCGCCCATCCAATTCAACGCGCCAATATCCATAAAATTGCTGGCCTCACCCTTGTCTTCAAATTTTTTACAAGGGTAATGTGTCACTACGTCGATATCTGTATTGTCGTTTCCGGCTGCGTGTATTAATAAAACGCCTTTACTTTCGGCATATTTAACAGCATCATCCACAACCTTTTTGTCCCAACTGTATTTTTTTCCAAAACTCATGTTTAATATTTTTGCACCGTTGTCGGTAGCGTAACGTATGGCATTGGCTACGTCTTTATCTCTTTCGTCGCCAGCAGGCACGCAACGCACAGCCATAATTCTTACATCAGCGGCAACACCATTCATTCCAACACCGTTATCTCTTGCTGCTGCAATAATTCCTGCCACATGAGTGCCATGGAAGCTATCAGGTCCATTACAATCGCTATTGCCATAATATTTTTCATTCGAGTTGTTGTAATCGTCACCCACAATATTTCTCGGGTCGAACTCCGGATTTAGGCCGCACTCCACAAAAGAGCGATATTGCTCGAAACCGCCTTTCAGCTCTAAGACTAAGCCGTCCAAGTCCGTGAAATCGGGTCTTTTTACAAAATTGCCCGCAATAGTCTTAAATTTAATATCATTTTTTTCGGTTGCGATAAATCTGTCAATATCTGTAGCGGTTACCTTCTCAATTTTTAATTGCGCTTTCACTTTAGTATTCAAATCGCTCATACCCTCCATTAAAAATTTAAGCTGGTTATATCCTCCTTCAAATCTTTCCTTCATTTTCTTGAAGTCAGAGGCGACCTCCGCATACAGCTTCAATTCTTTTTTTTCTTCTTTTGACTTAAAATCGGCTTCTGTTTTGCCTTCATATTTTGATTTTAGTTTTCGAACTAAGCGAGTCATTTCGAGATTGTCATCCGAAACGTTTTTGCCATCCTTACCCCCAATAAAATTCCAGCCATGTACATCGTCGATGTAGCCATTTTTGTCATCGTCTATGCCATTTCCAGGTATTTCGCCTGGGTTGGTCCACATCACACTTTTTAAATCTTCGTGATCAAAATCTACACCACTATCTAAAACACCCACTATAATAGTGGTTGATTTTTTGTCTTTTAAAAGTTCTTTGTAAGTTCGGTCGCTACTCACACCGTTTACCTTATCGGTTGTGGGGTCCAGATTAAACCAGTTATCGGGACGTTTAGCGGTTTGCCCGTTAAAAATAAGAGAAGATAAAACGAGGGCCGAAATAAAAAGATTTTTCATAGGTGGTTTAGTTTTAATTAAAATAAGCTTTGTTCCTAACGCGTAAAACTACGGTTTTTAGCTCAAACAAATATATGGCTTAGTTTGTCCGGGATTTTAACCATTCACATAATTTTGGAAAATAGTTATTGGAAATACCCCATAAGAGGGGAGATCAACATCGGTTCTTTATTTATAGTTGATATCTTCATTATGCAAAATATGTGCGTGAACATGCTGTTTTTATAAAATAAAGGTTAAAGGAATCAAACTGAAATCAAAAAATAGAAGCTTGACTGTGTCAATCTAAGCGGTTTTTATATTTACTCCGTTAAATCAGTTAGTGGACAACAAGTGGCGAAAATTTGTTCGAAAAATGGAAACATACTCTCTACTATAAATAAAAAACAGGCTACCTAAAAAGGCAGCCTGTTTGCAAGAAGAACAACAAAGTTAATTTTATTCCTTGAGTAACTTAATGGTTTTAATCGCTGTACCCTCTTTACTATATGCCTTTAGTAAGTAGGCACCCTTTGGAAGATCAATCGTATTAAAAGTCTCTGTGTTACTTACCAAACTATTCACGATCATCTGACCTAAAGAGTTATAGATTTCTATCTTTCCGTTTAATCCACTAATTTTTATTTCGTTGGTAAATGGATTTGGAAACACTGAAGTTTCAACATTTTCATCAAAGTTTGTAACAATACCAGTACATAAAGACACCGACACGGTTCTTATGGTGGTATGTGTACAGCCTGCACTGTTAGTACCAACAACGGTAAACGACTTGTTTCCTGCCTGAGTTCCGGTAGAGAAGGTGATAGGATTGCTTGTTGAAGTAGCAGCACCCGACCATGTGTAACTATCAGCTCCCAGTGCAGTTAATGTAATCGTACGGTTGATACATTCAACATTCTTAGTGGAGGTAACTGTTACGGTTGGGTTGTCGCTAACAGCAAAAGTTGCTGTTCCACTGGAAGTACAGCCGTTGAGGGCAGTTCCGGAAATTCCAAAATTAAATACCCCTGTTACAGTAGGAACAACGATGCTAGTGATTGGATTGGTGGTGTTTGTGGAATTACTAAAAATATAGGTATATGAATTTGCACCGCTAGCGGTTACAGTCATACTGGTTGCGCCTAAACAAATGGGGAAAGGGCTAAGGGCATAGGATAGAGTAGGACTTGGAATAACAGTGATAAGAACAGAATTACCTCCAAAACAAGCTCCATTAGATGCCGCTACACTATAGGTCGTAGTTGAATTAGGTGTAACAACGATAGACGAGGTACTGCCACCGTTACTCCATGTAAAGGAGTTTGCAGCGCTTTGTGTTGTTAATGTAGCACTTCTACCTGAACAAAGGTTATTTGACGTTGTTGTTAAATTAAGTGATAATTGGGCTCCCACTGTAATGGTTGAAGTAACTGAATTACCACAGAGTATGGTGCCATTGGAAGGGCTCAAAGTATACACAGTTGTAACGGAAGGAGTAACCAAAATAGAAGCAGTATTAGCGCCTGTATCCCAAGAGTAGGTCGTGGCCGGAAGTCCACCTGTAGGGTTAATAACCACATTAGTATTTGGGCAAACCGTATAACTAGGCGCGATAGGACCGCAAGGTAAAGTATAAACAACTCTGTCAACACCAACATAATTACTATTTGTCCCGGCATTTCCAGCATTATCAACAAAGTATCTAAATGC
>CALMND010000141.1 GCA_937868565.1 uncultured Bacteroidota bacterium
AAAACCGTATAGGAAAACTGACACCGGAATTATCATTAGCAAACATCATTTTTTCAACACTACCAAAAACCCCTAGTTTTTTTTTAGATAAGGATTAGTAGACTTACCCAATGAATAGCATCAAAATTGGCATTTTAGACGACCATCCCATTGTATCACGTGGTTTATCTGACTTTTTTGTGAATAAAAATGATCAATTTAGTGTAGCTTTTACAGTTAATACTCGTACAGAGTTATTGGCGGAACTTGAAAAAAGTTTGCCGGATGTAATAATAGTTGACATTGTGATGCCCGATGTAAATGGATTGGACTTATTCACCGAATTACTTAAACTGCACAAAGGCATTAGAATTATTGCTTATTCTACTCTTAGAAGCCCCGTATTGGTTGAAAATCTGTTGGCAATGGGCGTAAGAGGCTACGTAAATAAAAATCAGGAGCCGGAAGAATTAGCTTCAGCCATTAAGGATGTGTATTACGATTTAATTTCAGTACCCGCCAAATATAAATTTCTAACTTCTCGTTTTCGTGAACCGGAAAAAAATATGCTTACCAAACGCGAAATGGAAATTTTGCAGTCAATAGCAGCCGAAGAAACCACACAAGAGATTGCAATAAAACTAGGTGTATCTCCAAAAACGGTAGAAAACCAAAAAATAACGCTCTTTAAAAAATTAGAGGTAAAAAATTCCGCAGGACTTGTACTAGCCGCAACGCGACTGGGCTATATATCCTGAATTTAAAAAATAAAAGAATAAAAAATGAAACACAATTTAAAAGAACTGGTTTTAATCTTCGGCGTAATATTACTAAGCATGGCGAGCAAATTTTCTTCGGCTCAATGTTCTTTACTCAACGGTACCTACATTGGTACCATCGCACCTACCAGTGGTACAGCCTTTGTAACCTATCCTAACTTTGGCCCAGGATACTATTTTTTAACACCCGTTATAAATGGTGGGAGCTATGCATTAAGTACCTGTGGAGCACTGATAGATTCTCAAATATCCGTTTGGGGAGGATTTAATACAAATTTATTATTGTATAACGACGATAATGGTGCCTTTTGTTCTGGGAGTAACGCATCGGGCAATTTTGTAGCCAATCTCACCAATTATGCCTATATGTTCATTAGCGAATACAATTGTTTACCCGGCGGTTCGGCTTCCATAAATGTGTATTACAGACAAAACGACAATCTTGCATTCACGTCTTCTTCTGCCAGTATGTGCCCCGGGCAATCACGTACTCTAACTGCTACACCTGCCGGTGTCGGCTCTGTTCCTAATGTAACTTTTGGTGACCCCGGTACATTCTCCGGCTTTGGGGTTTCTGGTAATGTGTTTACTGCCCCTATTGTTAATGTGTCAACCAATTACACCATCACTTACACATTTGGCTATGTTTCCAAAACCCAAGTAATTACTGTAAATCCAACCTATACGCTTTCAACTAACGCTCCCATTTCTGGTTTTTGCAGTGGCTCGCAAGTCACGCTTACCGCTTCAGGAGCTAATTCATACACATGGACTGGCGGTGTAACGAATGGTGTTGCATTTACCCCCACTGCAAATGCTGGTTATACAGTAATGGCTAGTGATCTTGCAGGATGTCAGGCTTCAACCACGGCGATGGTTCTGTTAAATAATTTTCCGTCTAATCAAACCGTTAGTGTTTCGCAAGTCTCAGTATGCTCTGGTGGCACGGTTTCGGCTAATTTGAACAGCTCAGAATATGGAGTGCTATACACACTCATCAATACTGCTAACAACGCTACTTTAACTTTACCAAAAGCTGGAAACGGTTCCTCCATTTCAATAGGCAGCAACACATTAGCAACTTCTGCTACCTTAGGAATTGTTGCTGCAATTAACCCGTCCAATGGGGCTCTGGCCTTTGACGGCGTAAATGATTACATTGTTGCAAGCAATACCATCTCGCCTACACAGGGAACTTGGGAAGGTTGGGTTTACAAAAATAACTGGGCCGTTCATAATGATGACCTGTTGTTTGGTAATGCCATAACATATAGTAACACAAATAGTTTCTATGTTTCATTGCATCCTGGTGTTGGTTTGCATTTCAGGTATGGTTCTACAATTGATCCAGGCAACGGTTACGCGTCCTATTTAGGAACTCAGAATTTGCCGGCCAACTCCTGGCATTACATAGCAGCCACTTGGAAAAATGTGAGTGGATTTGTGACACTTAATTTATATCTGGATGGAGTTAATGTAGGGAGTTCGTTTAGCACAGCCACACTCACGCCATCTTTTCCGGTTTATATTGGAGGAAGTTCAAATGCTCTTATGCCGATATTTGGTCCGGGAAAAATGGATGAAATAAAAATGTGGAACTTCGACCGAACACAAAGTCAGATTAATGCAGACATGACCAATTATCCGGTTGGTGCTACTCCCTCACTCACCAGTTATTGGAATTTTGAAGACGGTACCGGTAGTCCAACCGCGCTAGATATTTCGGGAAATAATATAACAGCAACACTTACCAATATGAATGTAAACACAGTCTGGGACAGTCGACCCAGAGCTGGTTGCAGCAGTAATCTCACACAAACAATAGCTATTACTGTAAATCCTACGCCAACGTTGGCTGTTAACAGTGGTTCTATTTGTGCTGGAAGTTCTTTTACAATCCTACCTTCGGGTGCAGGCACATATTCGTACTCCGGCGGCTCTGCTGTTGTTACGCCAACAGCCAACACGTCTTATACTGTTACTGGGACAAGTGCACAAGGATGCCCAGCTTCCAATACTGTAATAAGTAATGTTACAATTAATGTAACGCCAACTTTGAGCATAAATAGTGGAAGTATTTGCTCGGGAAATTCCTTTACGATATTACCAAGTGGAGCTTCTTCGTATACTTATTCCAGTGGCTCAGCCGTTGTTTCACCAACAGCTAATGCTTCTTACACAGTTACCGGAGTTAGTTCGCAAGGTTGTCCGGCTTCTAACACGGTAGTGAGCAGTGTTACGGTCAACACCACACCGACAATAAGTGTTAATAGCGGAAGCATTTGTGCGGGAAATTCCTTTACCATTGTGCCTGTCGGCGCTGCGTCCTATACATACTCAGGTGGCTCAGCCGTTGTTTCACCAACGTCAAACGCATCCTACTCAGTTACGGGAATTAGCGCTCAAGGGTGTCCCGCATCCAATACAGTAGTGAGTGGTGTTACAGTTAACATTACACCAACTTTGAGCGTCAACAGCGGAAGTATTTGTTCCGGAAATTCATTTACAATTTTGCCGGTCGGCGCTGCTTCATATACCTACTCAAGTGGTTCAGCTATTGTTTCGCCAACGTCAAATACATCCTACACAGTTACGGGAGTCAGTGCACAAGGATGTCCGGCATCGAACGTCGTAGTGAGTGGCGTTACAGTTAACATTACACCAACTCTAAGTGCTAACAGCGGAACCATATGTTCAGGAAATTCATTTACCATAGTTCCAGGTGGGGCAGCAACCTATACTTATTCCGGAGGTTCAGCCATCGTCACTCCCACGGTCAACTCTTCTTATTCAATTACCGGAACCAGCGCACAAGGGTGCCCTGCTTCCAACACGGTATTGACTAGTGTTGTAGTCAACACGACTCCAATTGTAAGTGTTAGCAGTGGAAGCATTTGTTCAGGAAGTTCATTTACCTTATCGCCCATCGGTGCAGTTAGTTACACGTATTCAGGTGGAGTGGCAATTGTAGCACCTCTTATTAATACGAGTTACACAATTACAGGTGCAAATGCGTTCGGATGTACTAATACGGCAGTTAGTAATGTAACCGTTAATGCAACACCAACACTTAGCATTAATAACGGTACTATTTGTTCGGGAAATTCATTCACCATTTTACCAAGTGGCGCAAGTTCCTATACCTATTCTGGTGGTTCGGCCGTTGTTACACCGACAGCTAACGCTTCTTATACGGTTACGGGAACAAGTGCACAAGGATGCCCAGCCTCGAATACAGTAGTTAGTAATGTGACTGTTAACATTACGCCGACTGTTAGCGTCAACAGTGGATCTATATGCTCTGGTAAATCTTTTACAATGTTGCCTTCGGGGGCGAACACCTATAGCTATTCCAGTGGCTCAGCTGTTGTTTCGCCGCTAACCAACACTGGTTATTCAGTTACAGGAACAAGTGCGCAGGGATGCGTAAGTTCAAATACCGCCGTTAGTAATGTTACAGTATATATAAGCCCAACCATAACGGTTAACAGTGGTTCAATCTGTTCGGGAAACTCCTTCATTATTACTCCGACAGGAGCTAGCACATACACCTATTCCGGCGGCTCGGCAACCATTACACCAATTTCAAATACAACCATTAGCGTAACCGGAACAAGTTCTTTGGGTTGCCTCAGTACAAATACGGCCATTAGCAGTGTTACGGTAAATATAACACCTACGCTAAGTGTTAACAGCGGCTCAATTTGTTCGGGGAATTCATTTACAATCGTCCCTTCTGGCGCTTTAAGCTATACTTACTCTGGTGGTTCAGCTGTTGTTAACCCTTCTGTAAGCACTTCTTATTCTGTTACAGGAATTAGCGCACAAGGTTGTGTCGCTTCAAATACAGCAGTAAGCAATGTAACAGTGAATATTACGCCAACAATATCAGCAGCCAGTGGCGCTATCTGCGTGGGTGGTTCTTATACAATTAGTCCTTCTGGTGGTAATAGTTATAGCGTTACTGGAGGTTCTTATATTGTATCTCCTTCTGTAACGACTTCGTATTCTGTTACTGGTACTTCTTCTTTAAATTGTCCGGCCACCAATACAGCTGTTGTAACGGTTTCTGTGCAACTATCCTTATCGGTTAGCATTGCTGGAAGCAACACTGTTTGTAATGGAAATGCTTTAAGTTTAACTGCTAACGGCGCAGCTACTTATACTTGGAACACAGGTGCCATAAACAACACAATTGCACCAACACCAACAGCCAACACAACTTATAGTGTTTTAGGCGCCAGCGGCACTTGTTCGAGCACGGCCGTTATTTCAGTTTCGGTTTTAGCAAGCCCCACTATTACGGCTTTAGCAAGTAATAGTGCGGTTTGTTTGGGTGGAACAGTGACCCTAACAGCAAGTGGTGCAAATAACTATTCCTGGTCAGGAGGTGTTGTTAATGGTGCTTCTTTTACACCAACAGCAACAAATGTTTACACGGTTGTGGGAACAAACACTTTGAACGGTTGCAATAATACAACGCCTGTAACGTTAAGCGTTACAGTCAACTCTTTGCCGACTGTATCAGCAAGTGTTACCAACACTTTGGTTTGCAGTGGAACAAGTGTAATCCTAACTGGTACTGGGGCAAATACCTATTTATGGACGGGTGGCGCTTTGAATAATATATCCTTTATTCCCCCAGGTACTGGTTCATATTCGGTAACAGGCACAAATACGCTGACTGGTTGTACCAGTACGAATAATGCAGTTGTTAGTGTAACTGTAATTTCCTCTCCTACTTTGACGGTGGCCGTGAGTAACCCCGTAATTTGTAGCGGAGCTACAACCGCGGTAAACGCAATCGGCGCGGATATTTACACATGGACAGGGGGATTAAATAATGGTACGCCATTTACCCCTTTGGTTACTGCCAGTTATTCGGTTTCGGGAACAAGTACACTAACGGGTTGCACGAGTACCAATATCGCCGTAACCATTACAGTAAACCCTTTGCCAACTTTGGTTGTCTTAAGTAGCAATACACTTTTGTGTGTCGGACAAACAGCCAGTTTAACAGCCAGTGGCGCCACTAATTATATTTGGGATACTGGGGCAAATACCGCTGTTATTGCCATTGCGCCGACCACAACAACCATTTACACCTTAACCGGAACTGACGCAAACAATTGCTCAAACAAAACAAGCTACACACAAAATGTGTCAGATTGTTTGGGTTTGAATAATTTATTAGGAAGATTGTCTTCCGTAATACAAATTTATCCGAATCCCAACAATGGAGAGTTTGTTGTCATTGCTACTGAAGCGATAGATATAACAATCATCAACGAGGTAGGACAAATTGTAAAAAGAATCTCTTTAAACAATATTAATGATAAAGTACATATTAGCAATTTTGCGAATGGAATTTATTTTGTCGTAGCTAATAGCAATGGACAACTTATTAAGCAAAAGTTGGTTGTCGAGAAGTAGATTTTTATTTACCGTCGAACCTCGCGTTTAGTAATGTTTTAGTTGACGGTTTAAAGAAAGTGCCTTTCAAAAAAACTGAAAGTGTTGTTGGGCTAATTTTTGAGTTAATAAATCATTTAAATAGCTTTTTTTGAATCGAAAAAAGCCATATTAAAGGTAATAAGTAGTTTTTATGTCATTTAGCATTCGTTTAACATTTAGTTGAAATGTAAGTTGGGAGAAAAAAAATCGTTGCAAAAATAGTTTCACTTAAGCCGGATCTTGCATAAGAAGTTTGCAATGAAAGTCAAAAGCTCATTAATCCAGAACGCAAGCGGGGCGAACTTTTGCGATTGAGGTATAGTCAGCATTAGGGGGAACGAGCAAAAGTTGCAGAGCTCATTATTTTGAAGGGGTTTTAGCTGGAATGGGAGGTGTAGTGCATCGTTTTGGCATAAACGACAACGAACCGAATCGAGCAATAATTACTTTTAGCCGGCAATTCTTAGAAAGTCAACTAAACTAAAAGTGTATAATTTTTTACCTCAAGTCATTGAGGATATTACTCGCTTCGTGAATGTAAATGTCTTTAGCGACGTTTTTTGCCCATCGATTTTCGCGACCTAACTTATTCGTATCATTAGACATGCGAGACTTGTCATCATCAAGCAAATACGCACTGAAGCCCTTAATTTCTTTTTTCAACTCTTCGTACTTTTTATTCTGATCACGAAATTCTTTTTGCTCGGCTCTAAATTTTTCAAAGTTTAAATTATACTTGGTATCGTTTTTCTTAGTTTTAATTTCAGAAGCTTGCTGTTCTATCAATCCAAATTGAGGACTACTTTTGATCCTCTTCTGGCTGTTTTTAACAATTACCGGATATTTTATATTAGTATATTCCGTGTAATTTGCTTTGCCTATTTCGTCCCACGGCATAGGATTATCTAATTCTTTTTCACCAATTTCAATAAATTCATAAGGATCCGGTAAAAGCACATCCGGGGTCACTCCTTTTAATTGTGTGGCTCCACCATTAATTCTATAAAATTTTTGTTGGGTAATTTTAACCGACCCAATGGGTTTAATAGTATCAAATTGCGGAATAAGAAAATTATCTAAATCAATAAATGACTGAACAGTGCCTTTGCCAAAACTCGGTGTCCCAACAATCACGCCGCGTTTATAATCTTGAATGGCAGCAGCTAAAATTTCGCTTGCACTTGCACTATTGTGATTGGTTAAAATCGTAAGAGGACCGTCCCAAACAACATCCGGATTTTTGTCTTCCATCACATTAATACCTTCGGTTCGTTTACTCTTAACTTGCACGATTGGGCCTTTGGTAATAAATAATCCAGCCATTTCAACAACTTCCTGTAAAGATCCCCCACCGTTATCCCGTAAATCGATAATTAAACCTTTAATATTTTGTTTTTTTAATTTTTCAATCTCTTTGCGCATATCTTTAGAGCATTGGCGTGCGCCATTGTGCGTGAAATCAGCATAAAATGAGGGCAAATAGATGTAACCCATTTTGTTTTTGTTTTCCAGAATGGCACTTTTTGCAAAGGTCTCTTCAATTTCAATGACATCTCGAACAATTGGAATTACTTTAATACTATTATCTCCTTTACGCACGGTGAGGCGAACTTCAGTACCTTTTTTTCCTTTAATATGCTCTATAGCTTCCTCCATGTCCATATTCGTAATATCCAAGGGTTCGCCTAGACCTTGTGCAACTTTCAGAATATCGTCTCCGGCCTTCAATTCTCCTTGCTTATAGCTCGGGCTACCGACAATAATTTCGCTTACCTTTAAAATTCCGTCTTTTTGTTGTAATCGAGCACCAATTCCTTCAAAATTACCGCTCATGCCTTGATCAAATTTCTTTTTCTCTTTTGGCGCGAAATACTGGGTATGCGGGTCATATGCAAATGTAAGCGCATTGGCGTATTCAGAAAACCTGTCGCGGGGAGTCACTTTTTTAATGCGCTTAAACCAGTCTTCTCTTTCCTTAAGAGTTTTTCTTCGTGCCTCCACTTCAAGTGAATCATACGACTTTATTTTAACGGTGGTATCATTTTTCTCTTTAGCTTTTTCCTGTTTCGTTAACAGGTCGTCTAAACGATAAAGCACTAAGTACTTTATCATTTTCTCCCACTCTTTCTTAAGTTCGGTTTCACTTTTTGCGTAGGATGATTTTTTTGAATCGGTTTCATACTCCTCTTCTTGGCTGAAGTCCAGAGGTTTCGCTAGAATTTCTTTAGCCCAATTTTCCTTTTCTTTAATACGTTTACTTAAGATATCTTGCGTTGCTTTGTAAAAATCATGTCGCTGGCCGGCAATTTCGTCATCAATATCGTGACGGTATTTATTCAACTGGTCAATGTCACTTTGCAAAAGGAAGCGTTTGTTAAAATCTGTATGAATATATAAATCGAACACCTTTTCGCTAAATGTGTCGTCCAATTTTTCCGGAGCATAATGAAACTGCCTCAAGCTGTCGTATAACAATCCGAAAATGACGTCGTTCTTATCAAATACATATTTAAACAAGGTAAAAGAAGAAAGAATAATCACAGAAAAAACTATGACTGTTTTTTTGGTGATTTTAGAAATTGGCTTTTGCATTTAAGACAAGTTTAAGTATTTATACAAATTTAATTTTTTAAATATAAAATGCTAATCCCTTTCATCATAATATTTGCCTATTTATACTTAAAACTTGTTTAAATATTGTTAAAACAAGGGGGAGGAATAAACTATATTTAGGACTCTAAAAAAGCGAATTATGATAGATTTTACACGGGCACAGATGACCCACTTTACCATACACAGCGTAGGAAACAAGGGTTTGGGCGAAGAAATGATCAATAGTGAAAAGCTGATTGAATTTAAAGATGATTTTGTAAAGGAAACCGTTTTGAGGTACTTTTTAGCGCCATTTAAGACGGATATCTACCACCGATTTAAGGGAAAAGTAGATGTTTCTCTGGCCAGCGTGGCCAATGTTTGTGAAGATTTATTTACTTCTCAAAAAGATTTTGTGAAACAAGCTGGGAAAATTGCTAAGCATTTGTACGATCAAAGTTTGCATCCTAAAATAAAGGGGGGTGAGTTTTACGTTTGTTACTTTAAGGATGCCATGTTAGATGGAGAACTATGTGATGCGGTTGGTCTTTTTAAAACCGAGAACAAAGAAATTTTTTTAAAGGTGTTTCAACATCTTAATGAGTTTGACATTGATTGCGAAAACGGAATCAATATTAATAAACTGGATAAAGGCTGTTTGGTTTTTAATACTGAAAAAAAGACGGGATACAAACTCAGCATTATCGACACTAACAATAGAATCGCTGAATGTGCCTTGTATTGGGAAGAAGATTTTTTAAACGCCACGATCAAACCTAACGGTTATTATTATACCAAAAATTTTATGGATGCTTCAAGGGGCTTTTGTGAGGAAATACTGACAGAAGACAACAATGTGAAGAGGGAGGATCAGATGATGATGTTGAACAAAAGCGCTTCTTATTTTAAAGAAAGAGATAAATTTGACATTAAGAATTTTGAGAAAGAGGTGTTAGTCCAGCCTGAAGTGATTGAGGCTTTTGCTGATTACCGCAAGGATTTTAATAAGCGCCTGGATTTAACTGCCATAGATGAGTTTGACGTTTCGCAAACTGCCGTTAAAAAGAATCAGAAATACATGCGGAGCGTAGTGAAACTGGACAAGAATTTTCACATTTACATACACTCTAAACACGAATACGTGGAGCGAGGTTTTGATGAGGAGAAGGGTTTGAAATATTACAAATTGTTTTATGTAAATGAGGAGCAATAGGCTTAATGGGAAACAGACGAGCCAGATTGTAACGATTTTAGTGGATTTTTCAAATTCTTTAATGTGGAGAATAAACTACTTGCTACGGATTACGCAGAGACAATAGTTCGGCGTATTATGTAAAAACAAACTGCCATTAATCCGCCCAATCCGTGTTATTTGCCTTCTATAATCCTAAGCTTCAACCTTGTTCTTAACAATCAATATCATGTCGTTTTCCAGAGGTAAGATCGCGTACTCATAACAGTATTTATACGTATGGTTATTTTTGGTGGTATGTATATGGGTAAAGTATTTGGAATTAAAACCTTTATCAACGAGTTTTTGTTTAGAAAGGGTTGTTTTTTCTCCCTGCAAACTTTCCTCAAGAATTCTTCTGTTTTTGCGGAGAATATTATTAATGTTTCTTACGTAGTTAGTGGAGTCGCTGTTTACCTTGTTGTTAAAGGAGTTGCGACACATGTCGCTACAGAATTTTTTATCTACCCTGCCTTTTATTACCTCGCCACACTCTGGACATAAACGTTTTTCCATGATAAACGATTTTTTACGCTTGTATTTTTAAGGTGCTTTTAATGGTTTTTGCTTTTTGCTTGGCCTTTAGAATATCATCATCTACTATAGTAACATGACCCATTTTACGAAAGGGTTTTGTTAAGCCCTTACCATAAAGATGAATATACACACCACTGAATTTTAGAACATCTTCCATGCCTTTGTAAATGGCCACTCCTTCAAATCCGGGCTCTCCAAGCAAATTAACCATAACTCCCGCTCTTACCCTAGAAGTATCACCCAGAGGTAAATTAAGAATAGCGCGTAAGTGTTGTTCGAATTGCGAAGTTACATTCGCTTCAATGGTATGGTGACCACTATTGTGCGGACGAGGGGCAACTTCGTTTACCAAAACCTGTCCCTCTTTTGTTAGAAATAATTCAACGGCCAAAAGACCAACAATACCTAATTTTTCCGCTACACTTTGCGCTATTTTAAGCGCTTCTTTTTCAACTGACTTTTTAATATTAGCCGGGCTAAATAGAAATTCCACTAAATTAGCCTGAGGGTTGAACTCACATTCCACCACTGGAAAACACTTGGTTTCGCCGCTTTCGTTACGAGCTACAATAACAGATAGTTCTTTGTCAAAGTCCACAAGCCTTTCTAAAACTGATGGAGCATCAAAAGCTTTTTCAAGATTTACAGGATTGGCAAGCTTCACAACTCCCTTTCCATCGTAACCGCCCTTACGCAGCTTTTGAAAAAAAGGGAAATACTCTCTGTATTTACCGATTTGCGATTTACTTTCTACCAGAAAAAAATCGGGACTCGCAATGTTGTTGCGTTGGTAGAACATTTTTTGTGATCCCTTATCCTGTATTAATTCAATTAGGTGTGGCTGCGGGTATACTTTTTTACCTTCCTTTTCTAATGTTTTGAGAGCCTCAATGTTTACGTTTTCAATTTCTATTGTAATTAGATCTTTATCCTTACCAAAATTGTAAACACTATCGTAATCGGTTAAACTGCCATGTGTAAAATTTTTAACAAGATTTTTACATGGTGCGTTTTTGTCGGGATCCAAAATGGAAATGTCTAGGTTAAGGTTAATGGCGCTTTGAATCATCATCCGTCCTAATTGACCCCCACCCAAAATACCGATACTTATCTGTTGAATTGTTTTTCGCATCTATGGTAAGATTATTCTCAAAGATAATGAATTATGCAAATCTATTTTTTAGGAGCTTCTTTATTTCAACTAACTCGTTTTTCATTTCTCTGAGAAGTTCAGTGTCAACTACTTTTGATTTATTTTCACCAACAGGCGCGGAAAACTGAAACTTCTCTTTCATTACTTTTTCACGTTGATTTAAAATTTCCAATTTAAATTTTTCGGCCTCGTTAATACCAATCATACTCATGATATTATTGTTATGATGACTGCCTCCACCACCTGCCGTTTCAATACGAATCAAGGTCAGTCCAAAAGACCTTAAAACAGGGCCTCCGTAAAATGAAAGATCCTGAATGTTTTCAAGAGGAACGGTTTTTTCAATGTGAAAGACAAGCCCCTTTGAAAACCTAAGGTTTTTTGTGGTTAACTGGCACCTCAGGGTATTGAAAAATTTATTACTGAGCCATTGTCCCAGCCCGAAAATCCAGAAAGGGAGAATTAACCAACCAATAATTGTAACAATCAAATAGAATAGTATAACAAAGAAAATATACGTTTTGACCTTGGGATTAAAGGTGGCTTCGTTTAAAATATTTTCGTTTTCAAGCATAGTCAAATATAACATCTCTTTTACGTTAAATGGTAAACAATTTTTAAATTTATTTGCCACAAAAGCCGACGTATCCCCTTAATTCATTAAAATAATACTTATTTTTGGTCATGAATAAAGTTATCGTTTTAGTTATTTCCCTTTTTGTTAGCCCCATCTTTTTAGCACAGAACTTTGATCATAAAAGCATCAAGAAACATATTTCGTTTCTGGCTTCCGATAAGTTAAAAGGACGTGGGACCTCATCGCCGGAGGAAATTATGGCAGCGAATTATATTGCCGGACAATTTAAAAAATGCGGCTTGTCTTCGTTTAATGGTTCTTACCTTAAATCCTTTGTGTATAAAAAAAACACTAATCCACATGACACGTCTCTAATAGACATAAAGGAGAAAAGTGCGAACAACGTCGTTGGCTTTTTGGACAACAAAGCGCCTTACACTATTGTAATTGGAGCCCACTATGACCATTTGGGGCTGGGGCATGATCACAATAGCCTGGATGCTAATCCTGACGGTAAAATACACAACGGTGCAGATGACAATGCAAGTGGAACGAGCGGAGTAATTGAGTTGGCAAAATATTTTTCATCCAACAAAAAAACTGAACCTTACAATTTTCTTTTTATTTGTTTCAGCGGAGAAGAATTAGGCTTATTAGGCTCAAAAAAATATTGCGATAATCCAGACATAGAAATGGCTAAAATAAATTACATGGTAAATATGGATATGATTGGCCGCTTAAGTGATTCCACTAAAAAATTAGTTGTTTACGGAGTTGGAACTTCTCCCGTGTTTGTTCCCCTAATTGATTCTATCCGAACGAAGTTTAGTATTAAAAAGGATAGCAGCGGAATCGGTCCTAGTGACCAGACATCCTTCTATCTAAAAGATGTACCTGTTCTTCATTTTTTTACTGGGCAACATAGTGATTATCATAAGCCATCGGATGACACAGAAAAAATAAATTCGGAGGGAGAAGCAATGGTATTGGACTATATAGCGACGATAATTGAAAAGACTTTTCGCTATTCCAAACTTACATTTTTAAAAACAAGAAATCCGGATACAGGAAAATCGTCCTTTAAAGTAACGATGGGTGTAATGCCTGACTATACGTTTGAAGGAGAGGGAATGAGAATTGACGGTGTGAGCGATAACAAGCCTGCTTTTAAAGCCGGATTGAAGAAAGGTGATGTTGTTAAGAAATTGGGGGAACATTCTTTTAAAGATGTTCAGGGTTATATGAAGGCACTTTCCAACTTTAAAAAAGGTGACTCTACAACTGTTGAGGTGCAAAGAGGTTCTGAACTTAAAGTCATGAATATCACTTTTTAATTTTTTAATAATAAATATAAATCAACAAACCATGAAAAGA
>CALMND010000142.1 GCA_937868565.1 uncultured Bacteroidota bacterium
AAAAAAGGCATTAGGCGTTTAAAATGGAAAAGAGTACTACCAGTTCAGGTTTATCAGTAAGAGAGAAAGTGATTTATTCTCTGATTGGAATTGGCATTGTAGGTGGTGGTCTTTTTTATGGTAGGAAGTTCGTTCTGAAAGGAATATCAAACAGGGAAGAGAACAAATCTTTTGAAGACGGCACCCCTGCTACTATTGCCAAGCAAATAAAAATGGCTTTTGAAAACGATGGCTGGCCGGGAACAGATTTAGTAAAGTTAAGAAGCAGCCTCACTGAGATTCCAAGTAAAGAAGTTTTTCTAAAAGTCCAGGAGTCTTACAAAAAACTGTACAACGGTAATTTGATAGCAGAGATGAGTGATGAGTTGCAATCGACTGAATACAATGAGATGATGCAGATCATTGCAGCCAAGCCGCTCAAGAAAGGAGCGAAAGCAGCCGATCCGAATATCAAATTCACAGCATGGGCAAAGCGTTTGAAGTCTGCCTTTGACAAAGTATATGGCTTCTTGCCGGGCACAGATGCTGATGCGATTAAAGCTGTATTGGAGGAGATTCCCACGCAAAAAGCATTTATCAATACCGGAATTAGTTATAAAAAACTCTACGGTAATAATGTGATGAATGAATTAAAGAGCGAAGGAGAGTTTGGCCAATACACAGAATGGATGAAAATAATAACCTCTAAACCAAAGGGCTAGGACAACACACAAAAGGTCAGCTAATGGCAAAGAGTAAACAACATTCAAAACAATTAAAATGAAAACAATTAGAGACATAAGATTCATTGTGGTGCATTGCACGGCCACCCCGCCTAACACCACCATCGAATCCATCAAACGCTTTTGGAAAGAGAAGCGAGGTTGGGGCGATGTGCCGGGATACCACTACATCATTGAACGTAATGGCAATGTGACGAGACTTTTAGATGAGAGCAAAAACAGTTATGGCGTTTATCACCACAACTCCAACTGTATCAGTTTGGCTTACATCGGTGGCATTGATAAGGAAGGGAAGCCACAAGACAACAGAAGCGATGCCCAAAAGCATGCCATGTTCAACCTTATTGTTTCCTTGACTGAAAGGTATCCAAAAGCAGAAGTATTGGGTCATCGTGATTTTCCGGATGCGAAAAAAGCATGTCCTTGCTTTGATGTAAAAACGTGGCTAAAGAACTATGAACCCGATTTAGGAAACGCTGCCTAATGCTATTGAACAAGCTAAAAGGGATACTTCGGAGTAAGGGATACGAACTTTACACAAAGCCAAATCAATTAAATATTGTTGGAATAAGGTCAACTACTACAGCCTCCAACCGCTTTGATGATGAAATTCATGTCTTTTATAAAGTAAGTAACCTGAATTGGTTCTATCATGTGTACAAGGCCACAACCGACCCCGGCACCTTTTGGTTAAAAAACCCCATGCAGCCGCAAGGCACAGCAATACTGGCACAAGGCCAATATAGAGATGCCTACCGGATAGGAATGCATCAAGGAAAATACAAAGCCTTGGTTCAAACCAAACCGATTGTTGTGATGAGAGATTATGACAGAACCGCAAAGCTTGATTTTAGAAATGGAAAGAAAAGTAGCGGACTGTTTGGGATCAATATTCACCGGGCGAGTTTAAATGGCACAACTAAATCGGTAGACAAATATTCCGCAGGCTGTCAGGTATTCGCAAATATCAAAGACTTCAATGAGTTCATGAGTTTATGTGAAAAGCACAAAACCTTATATGGAAATAGTTTCACTTACACACTCATCGATTTCAGAGCAGTTAAACGACAAAGTTTCAAACGTTGGACGATTGGCACAGTTTCAGTGGCCTTGGGCTTGACCGCCTTATGGACGATACTAAAACGCAATAAGAAAAAACAAAAATGAAGGAACAAATCATAGCAGCCTTAGCGCAATTGCTTAAAGATAAAAACGGAAATCACAGTTTGCGTGAAGTAGCCACAGCCATTTTTGTCTTGGTGCTTTTAGTGAGTTGGATTGCCGAGCAGTTCTTTGACAAACAAATGCCGGAGTATATGTTCTACGCCTTTGTAAGCTTGGTGGGCGCAGGATGCTTCGGGTACTCGATTGAAAGAAAATCAACTATTAACGATAAAAACTAAACCAATGAAACAACTATTTCTTGCCTTTACAATAGGCTTTATCCTTTGCTTTTTAAGTTTTAAAAGCTGCCAAGATTCACCGCCAAAGTATGCAACGAATGAACTTAGACAGTCAAGTAAAGCAGCGGAGGCGCAAAGCAAGTACATCGAACATGCTTATAAAAAAGCAAAAGCGAATTACCTGCAACAAAGTGACTCTCTTGCAAAGGAAAATAAAAAGCTCAGTGCTTTGTTATCCGCCAGTAAATCCTTGCTTAGGAAACAGCAATTGAAAATGACACAACATTTGCCCTGCGATACACTGCGCAAAGAAGCACAAACATTGAGCGAGCTGAGTACTTGGCAAGATAGTTTATGTGGCCAAACGATTCAGTCCTTAACAAATGGGATTGCTATTCGGGATTCACAGCTCGTTTTATGCGATAGAAGCAATGCAGCACTATTTGATCTTCAAAAGGAGAATCAACTCCGTGAAATGAAATTGAACGAAGATCTTAAGTCCGCATTAAAAACCTGTCGTAAGAAACGATTTGAAAACCGGTTGC
>CALMND010000143.1 GCA_937868565.1 uncultured Bacteroidota bacterium
CCTAAGGCAGCCTCAATAAAATTTTTGTCTTCGCCCAGAGCTTTTAAAAAAGCCTTTTCAGCTAACTCATCCTTTTTTAATTCGTAGGCACGTTTAGCTTCTTCTAAATACTTGATTGCTTTTTTGCTGGCACTGGTATATTGTCCGGGTGGTAGCTGCCCCTTCGCCCATATTGAGTGAAGAGAAAGAAATAAAACCGCTACTATTATTTTGAACTTATTTTCTATGGCACTACTGTTTGTTAATGCGACTTTAATTAATTACGAATAGTTCACCAAAAATGACCGTCTTTTTTTTAAATAATAGATTTAAAAAATTCCGCCCTCAAGACAAAAATATAATACCGCAAACGAACTTTGGTTACAAAGTAAAACAGAATCAATTTCCATTTTTGTGACCTGCTATTTTTGTGCCCGCTAACCTATACTGGTTTTACAAATATTTAGTTAGCTATTTCCGGGCGTTTAGGTAAAGTTCATTTACCTTATCCCAATTAATAACATTAAAAAATGCATTCATATAATCTGGACGGCGGTTTTGATAGTTCAGATAGTAGGCATGTTCCCAAACATCCATGCCCAAAACGGGCGTACCCTTGCAGTCTGCAATATCCATTAAAGGATTATCCTGATTGGGTGTACTGCAAATACATAACTTTCCATCTGACTTCACACAAAGCCAAGCCCAGCCACTTCCAAAACGAGTGGCGCCCGCCTGGGAAAAATCAGTTTTAAATTTGTCGAAACCTCCAAGCTCTGCATCAATAGCCTTTCCAATTTCATTAGTCGGTTTTCCACCAGCATTTGGTGCCATAATCTCCCAAAATAACGAGTGGTTATAATGACCACCTCCATTGTTCCTAACAACCATAGGGTATTTCGAAATGTTTTTGCAAATTTCTTCAATACTTAGTTTTTCGGTTTCGCTGCCAGCGATAGCGTTATTTAAATTAGTCACATAAGCCTGATGATGCTTGCCGTGGTGAATCTCCATGGTTTTAGCGTCGATATGTGGTTCTAGTGCATTAAATGCATACTTTAATTTTGGTAATTCAAAAGCCATAATAGTATTTTTATTGGTTACAAAGTTAGCATTTATTAGCAACAAAAAAGAGGCTGCCCAAAAAGGGCAGCCTCCTCATTTTAAATGCTAATGGTTTACTTAATTCTTAATCACTTTCACAACATCAGTTACGTTTTCTGATTTAATTTTTACATAATAAATACCACCGGCTAACGATTCTATATTAATTTTCATCGTTTCTTCTGTAGTAGTTGTTGAAAGAACTATTCTTCCACTTAAGTCCATTACTTCAACTAACTTAGAACCAGCAGTCATTTCAAGTGTAAATTCTCCATAATTAGGATTAGGGAAAACCTGTGAACCTTTTGATGACGAAGATATTTTATTGGTTCCTAAACAAGCATTTACGCTAATAGGAACTTGAGCCGTTGCGCTGCAACCATTTGCGTCTGTACCCGTACACGAATAGATTGCCGAAGCACTTGCGTTAGTATTCACAGGATTACTAAGAGTTAACAAGGATGCTGAAGACCATTGATAAGTTAGAGCACCGCCACCGGTGAGCGTAAGCGCGTCGCCCTGACACAAAAGCGTGTTTGATGCAGAAGCAGTAACATTTGGCAGTGGATTTACTTTAACCTGTATGGTGTTTGTACCTGCGCAACCAAACTGGTTAGTTCCGGTAACCGTGTAATTTGCAGTAGCTGCCGGTGACACAGAAATTATATTGCCCACGTTTGTATTACTCCAAAAATAGGTATTAGCTCCAAAGGCTATTAAATTAGCTGATGAACCCGCGCAAATTGCCGGAGTACTTACTAGAACAGAAACCGCCGGGGAAGGATTAACCAAAATACTTTGAGAAATTGTATTACTACAACCACTTAAGGTGCTCGTTCCGATAACCGTATAAACACCAGAATTAAACGGTGTGGTAGTATAGTTTGGATTCGTAGAACCATCGTTCCATAAATAGGTATTTCCCCCGGCCGCAGCCAGAGATAACACTGTTCCTGCGCAAACAACAGTAGAATTAGGGGTAACAGTAATACTTGGAGTATTTAAATTACATGGCACAGTTACAGACAAATCATCCCACGATAAATAGTTTGCACCCGACGCAGTGCGGGTTGCTTTAATAGCAACATAATACAAGCCCGAAACGGGAACAGTGAACACGCCTCCCAAAGCCTTATGAATAGTGCTTACCGCAGGGCCATTACTGGAAACAATTGAGCTTAAACCAGCAGGCGTCTGAGCATTGCCAACCATTATAGAAAGGTCTGTCCAATTGGTAAAGCCGGTAGATTCCGTTCTATACCATAAACCGGCTGAATAGGTCACACCTGCATTTAACTGGATACCATTCGTGTAAAAATAATCGGTTCCTGCAGGACTAAAAAAGAACGCTGCAAATTTACTTCCTGTTCTTGGTAAACGACCAAGCGTATTCGCGACCACGTGTGTTTGACAAATCACCGAGGAGCTAGATGTAGCCCAGGAACAATTAGGAAGAGTTCCGTTAATAGGAACGCCTTCAAAACCTTCGTTATAAGGCACACTATTAGTGGTAGTTGCAGCAACAGAAACGCTTCCGGCCGCGGTTGTAATAGAAGCACCGCCATTGGTACAGGTAATAACGCATTGATACCAAACCGGAACAGTTAAGGAACCCGAATTGATTGCCGGTGTTGTACCATTAGGTACTGCTACAAATGGTCCAACGGGTGAGGTAGTAGAGGCCACCCAAGAATAGGTAAAACCTGAAGTAGTGTAGGTATTTAACAAGCTAATTGAGGTAGACCCATTTGGGCAAATTTGAAACGTAGGTGTAATAACCGAATTTGCACCTGGCGCACCGCTACAAGGCACAAAACACGCACCGCTATAAACAATGTTTAAATTAAAACCCTGCATTACCACCGAACCGTCGGATATGAACTGCACGGTTACGGTCTGTCCTGGAGTGCTTGTAAAATTAATTGCTCCGGTTCCCGAAACGTTTAGCAACATGGCTCCACCAATACCGGCTCCATTATAAATTCTTACATAGTCAAAACCCGACTCAGTAATGTAATTTCCATTAATGGCAATAACCGCATTAAGTCGCGCATCTAACACGGGGAAACCGTTTGCGTTATTTGCATAAGTTGTAAAATTTGCGTGATCCCGCAAAACAGTATTCGTACCGCAAGCCAAGGTGTTAGAGCCTGCAAAAGGAACAAGCATCTGAGCTTTCGTCTGAAAACTGCCGCTTAGCACAAATAGAAAAAGAAAAAAACCAAGAGATTTACGTATTCTTTTAGCTATTGTATGCGAATGTTGATTTTTAGTAGATTTTGTTTTCATAGGTATAATTTAAAAGTTTATTAAAGTTAGTTTATTTTTCTTATCACACCTAAGTTTTACTAAATATAATTGTATAGTATTTTTCAAAAAATTTCGTCTCAAAATTAAGAAACGTTCATCCTTAATTTAAGCATCTCTCAAAATTTTGATTTTGCTGGTTTCCAGATTCTGAAACAGCCCATAATTTTCGTTGTGGAATGACATCAAAATC
>CALMND010000144.1 GCA_937868565.1 uncultured Bacteroidota bacterium
GCTTTCGGAAAACAGTCCTCTAAAGAAATTTCAAAAGTTCCAGTATATTTATGCGTTATTTTTTTATGGATTGATGACCATTGTGATGCTTACAAATGATTTTACACGTTTAAAAAGATACGCTAAAATGGGTTTGCTGGAGACACAGGGTACAAGTTTAAAAAAAGAATTTGTAAAAATGTTGTTGCGAAAAACGGTTTACCTGTTGATAATTTTCGGACTTCCATTATGGCTGACCACTTTTAATTTCTGGCAAATTTTATTGGGGTTCTTCGTCATGCATTGGGTAGCAAGCATTATCTTAAGTTTTGTTTTCCAGATGGCGCATGTTGTAGAAGGCGCCGAGCAGGAGAATTCAGCACACGATATCAACACCGAATGGCATGTGCACCAGTTAAAAACCACGAGCGACTTCGCAAGAAATAACCGTTTACTGAGTTGGTATGTGGGAGGACTTAATTTCCAGATTGAGCATCACCTGTTCCCGGGTGTATGCCATGTACATTATAAACACCTGGCGCCAATTGTTGAGCAAACAGCCAGGGAATTTCATATTCCCTATAACCTCAAACCAAGTTTCATAGCGGCTTTATTATCTCACATCGAGAGGCTAAAAGAATTAGGAGGCCATTAGATCGGTTATTTGGTGGTTCATGAATTATTGTATTTTTAATTGCATTTGGATCGTATTTACTGACCCGGGCAACGAGATGATTTTCATGGGGTATTTCGATCCAATATTTCTTAAAGTTCTACGGCCCAGAAATTATTTTGTGGCTTTTGTCTTCTTTCTCACCTTCTCCCCCGTAAACAAATCGGCAGTATATTTCTCATACAACTCAAACAAAAACTCCATGCGTTTGGTTTCGCTGCTAAAGGGCTGCGGACGGTATGCCAGGTCAACCGCATTATCCAGATCCTGGTGAGCCTTTACAAGTTTAGGAGGCATGGTGAGCGGGTCGTAAAGATCAGCCAGGCTGCTGTTTGGAAATTCTGCGCGTACATCTAAAACCTTTTGCGCTGCTTTTTCAATTGCAACTGTTTGTTTAGCGGTTGGGTTTTCTGGCCAGGGATAATTGTTATAAACTATAGTGCTTGAGTATCTGTAATCTGACTTTAGTCTTCCACAAGCCAATCGCATCCATGTCATATGCATTGAGGAGGTTAAAATACCAAAGTGAAAAGCTGTTGTTTCAGGTATTAAAAAAGTTAAATCTGAAACAATATTAACATTGTTCATATAGGCAATCGGTATATATCTCCTGTTTTCTGAAGAAACTTTTGGAATAAGCAGAAAGTCCTTTTTTGGCTGCCTTTCCTCTGCGAATAAGAAAGGAAACTGAGCCATTTTTTTTGTTGCCGCTCTGGTACTTTCTTCTCTAAATTGTTTAACTTGATTAAAAATTGCGTGAAACTGCTTAATATTTCGAAATTGTTCTGGAGGAACATCCTTTAACCATATGCACCAACGGATAATATTATTTATGAAATCGTCACCACTAATAAATCTCGCGAAAAACCTTTTCGCATCCGGTTCCTTCTCAATGAAATTCTTTTTTTCAATATCAGTGAAAATCAAGTGACCTCCATCACGTGGAGCACTGCCCGATTGCATTTTAGGTACAGGACAAATTGGAGAAGTAATTGACCTAAGAGTTAAATCCTTGCCTTCGACCAAATAAGGATTAATATTGCTGACACTCTGTATTAAAGGTTCCCCACTTATGTCCTCGTATGCATACAAAAATTTTGATTTCACGTCAAACGATGCAAAGCCTATGATTACTACATGCACTGCTGCCTTTCCTCTTGCTTCATTCCCCCACTTAAATGTTCTATGCGCGAAATGTATCTTAACGTGATATTTGGTAAACAATAAGTCCCACAAAATCCCTGGTTGTTCACCTTGAATGATGCTATTTGTACTGACGAATGCAACTTTAGTTTGATTTTCCTTTACGTATTTTGCGGCTTCTACATACCAACCTGTAACATAATCCAACATTCCAATGGAGTTATGATCTCCAAATGCAGTAACTAAATCTGCTTTTTGTTCCGCATTTTGATAAGCTGTTCCAATAAACGGCGGATTCCCCATAATATAATCAAACACCTGTTCCTTCTTTTCAAAAGGTACCGGGTCGATCAAACTTTGCCAATCAGTGCGCAGGGCATTACCGTGTACAATAACCGGGCTTTTCTTTAATGGCAGACGAACATAATATTCTCCAAAGGCCTCGCTCACCAGCATGTTCATCTGGTGATCGATCAGCCACATGGCTACCTGGGCAATCTGAGCGGCAAAGTCTTCGTATTCTATTCCATAAAAGCGGTCCACATCCACTTTTATCAGGTTAAATACATCCGTCACCATCTGGCCTTTCTGCAATTCTTTGATAAGCTCTATTTCAAGTTTTCTTAGTTCGCGGTAAGCAATGATTAAAAAGTTGCCCGAACCGCAGGCAGGATCCAAAAAACGCAGCAGCGCGATCTTGTCGTGGAATTTCTGCATTTTAGGTTTGCTGCCTTTTATACTTTCAAATTCTTCCCACAACTCATCCAGGAACAAAGGTTTGATCACCTTCATGATATTCTTTTCTGAAGTGTAATGCGCACCAAGATTTCGCCGTTCCTTAGGATTCATCACGCTCTGGAACATGGAGCCGAAGATAGCGGGCGAGATCAGTCCCCAGTTTAATGTACAACACTCAATGAGGATGCGTCGCATATCGGTATCAAATGATGCAGGTGGTAAATTCTCCTCAAACAGTTTACCGTTCACATAAGGAAACTGATTCAATTGTTCGTCAATATTTTTGAGACGTTTATCCTTACGTGTATTAAGAATATAAAATAGCTCGCTTAGCCTGCCTGCAAGATCACTCCCGTCCTCGCTGGTGCGCTGTTCAATAAAATCAATAAAAGTATCCTTATCGAAAATTGTGGTATCGTCTGCAAAGAGGCAGAAGAGCAAACGCACCAGGTAAACTTCAAGATGATGACCCTCGTAACCAACTTCTTTCAGTTTATCGTGCAGCTTGCCCATGAGTTCAGCTGCTTTAATGTTTACAGGATCTTGTTCTTTAAAAACACGTTTCTGGTAACCGGCTATAAAACCAAAATGCTGAACGTTTTTTACAAAATCTTTTAAAGAAAATTCAATGATGCTGTTATCCTCCAGGTCATATAATTTAAAATGCTGGAAGTCGGAGATTAAAATGTATTTGGGGATTTCATGCTGAGGCACGGTCTGAAGATATTCCCGGGCCTGTTGATAAGCTTTCTCTAAATTCTTACCCTCGCTCTTCATTTCTACGAGTAAGGTACCTTTCCAGAACAGGTCAATGTAACCATCATGATCGTTGAGTTTTTTAACCTTATGTTCAAACGTGGCTACCTTTTTACGCGAGATCCCGAAGACATTGAAGAATGCTTCAAGGAAGGATTTAGCTTCTGCTTCCTCGTTAAAATCCATAAAAATTTTGTTGTCTTCACATACATATTT
>CALMND010000145.1 GCA_937868565.1 uncultured Bacteroidota bacterium
CATAAAAATCAAACGCAATTACAATAACTAATTCAAAAAAAAGAGCTATTTAAATTATTGCAATTAGCGCTGTCTGACTCCATAAATACATTTTATTATTCTCAAACAATCCTTAACTTTAAGTTCTTAAATTTTTTACTATGTCAGCAACTCCCGAAGGACGCCAGATAATTTTCAGCATG
Organism: uncultured Bacteroidota bacterium; assembly: GCA_937868565.1. Lineage (GTDB taxonomy): Bacteria > Bacteroidota > Bacteroidia > B-17B0 > Aurantibacillaceae > Aurantibacillus. The sequence goes on from CALMND010000145.1 coordinate 183, forward strand.
GTGAATGTATCCAAAATTCACCCGCCTCAAAAACAAGTTCTAAAAGATATTTATATTTCATTTTACTATGGAGCCAAAATTGGTGTCCTTGGTTTAAACGGTTCAGGAAAGTCAACTCTGTTGCGCATTATGGCGGGAATGGACAAAGATTATATCGGAGAAATTCATCAATCACCCGGTTATTCGATTGGTATGCTTGAGCAGGAACCAAAACTGGACGAAAATAAAACCGTGATGGAAATTGTACGCGAGGGTGTTCAAAAACAGGTAGACATTTTAAATGAGTTTGAAGAAGTGAACAACAAATTCGGCGACGAGGAAATTCTGAACGACCCGGATAAGATGGATAAGTTAATTAACCGTCAGGCGCAATTACAGGAGATGATTGATCAGCAGGATTTGTGGAATTTGGATAACCGCCTCGAACGTTCGATGGATGCCTTGCGTTGCCCTGAGAGCGACATGCCGATAAAGGTGTTATCTGGTGGCGAGCGCAGGCGCGTTGCCTTATGCCGTTTGTTGTTGCAGGAACCTGACATTCTTTTGTTAGATGAGCCAACTAACCACTTAGATGCTGAAAGTGTGGATTGGCTGGAACAACATTTAAAACAATACAAAGGAACAATTATTGCTGTGACCCACGACCGTTATTTTTTAGATAACGTAGCGGGTTGGATATTAGAACTGGATAGGGGAGAAGGTATTCCTTGGAAAGGAAATTACAGCAGTTGGTTGGAACAAAAAGGTGCGCGTTTGAAACAAGAAGAAAAAACAGAGAGCAAACGTCAAAAAACATTGGCCCGCGAATTAGATTGGGTGAGACAAGGGGTAAAAGGGCGGGGCGTGAAGCAAAAGGCGCGTTTAAGTAATTATGAAAAGATGCTGAACGAAGATGTGAAGAGTAAAGAAGAGAATCTTGAAATATTTATTCCTAACGGTCCACGCCTTGGTAACGATGTGATTGAGGCTATTGATGTTTCAAAAGCATTTGGCAACCGTTTGTTATACGAGGGATTAAATTTTAAACTACCACCCGCCGGAATAGTTGGTATTATTGGCCCTAACGGTGCCGGAAAGACCACCTTGTTTAGAATGATTATGGGCGAAGAAAAACAAAACGGTGGCGATTTTAAAGTAGGCCCAACCGTAAAGATTGGTTATGTAGATCAAAACCACAAAGAGTTAGACCCTAACAAAACCGTGTACGATGTCATTAGTGGTGGACTTGATAATATTAATCTGGGAGGCAAACCCATGAATTCACGAGCGTATATTTCGCGATTTAATTTTGCGGGCAGCGACCAGGGCAAAAAAGTAAGTGTACTTTCGGGTGGAGAGCGCAACCGTTTGCATTTGGCAATGGCATTAAAAGAAGAAGGGAACGTGTTGTTATTAGACGAACCAACAAACGATTTGGATGTGAACACACTTCGCGCTTTGGAAGAAGGTTTGGAAAATTTTGCGGGTTGTGCCGTTATTATTAGCCACGACCGTTGGTTTTTAGACCGGGTGTGCACCCACATTCTGGCCTTTGAAGGGGATAGTTCTGTTTATTGGTTTGAAGGAGGATATAGCGAGTACGAAGAGAATCGTAAAAAGCGATTAGGAAACGTAGAACCCAAGAGACCAAGGTATAAGAAGCTGGCAGTTTAATGAAGCCAATCCTTATTTGAGTGTGTTTTTTTTCTATTAACAAAGTGTTCTAAGTTTGGGGGAGCTTACATCCCCTCCCAAAACTTTCGCTTATCTTTTTAATTTTGCAAGATTGCCAGATGTTTTTTGTGTCTATCATATTTAAGCTATAGCTTTTAATTTTTTAAGGGCTTTGTATTTTAAATGAGTTTATCAATAACAGATTTTACAGGCTCTTTTACCGTGATTTTCAATCGCTTCCTTCTTGGTGATATAGATGATTTCATGCTTACAGCTATCTAAACCTCTGCATTCCTTGTTTTCATGATAAGCAACCGAAGTGCTGCTATGACATACATATACTTTTTCATCCGGGGCTTTGAATGATATGGATAGTGCCAGTGCGAGCAAGAAATAAATTACTTTTTTCATCTGGTGAGTTTTAATTGGTTTATAAATAAGGAACGGGCCAAATATACAAAGCTGGAATGACAAAAATAGGGCGGTATACCGCCCCTTTTTGCCTAAAAAGTGTCGATTTTGACCTTATCGACGTGTTTTTTAGCCATTGAGATCCAACAGAGCCCCTCTCTCATCCTCGTTTAGCAAAGCGTAACGATTATGTTTTAAAAGGGCTTTTGTAAAGCCCAATTCTAGGTTTCGTAATGTGCCGATGCATTCTTATGATAGAAAATTTATTTTCGTTTTTTTTTCGCTATACTTTTTGTCTTGACACAAAAAGTAACAAAAAAGTCAAGGC
>CALMND010000146.1 GCA_937868565.1 uncultured Bacteroidota bacterium
CCTACAACACAAGGGCGATTATAAATTACAAGAGTCAATGGTCGTCGGTTGCCAATAAATACTTAACCATGGGCTTTTCATTCGAGCAAACGATTAAACACAAAAAGCTGAAAGGAAATTATTTTGCCGTGACTGCCAACATTTTTAAGGATGATGCCGGCGATGCGAAATTGAAAACACTTAATCCAAATTTTGGATTAAGCTATCTTCAAAAGATTAATAAAAAGATGAAAATTTCGGGTGGCTTGCAAAGCGGGTTTTTTTACAGAACTATTGACGTGAGTGGATTACATTGGGGCGAGCAGTTTGATGGGTATGCATTTGATCCTAATTTACCCACTGGTGAGGCTAATGCGCCAAGAAGCTCCATTACTTCCTTTGATTTGGGTGGAGGTGTTAACTTAAACTACGTACAAAGCGACAAGTTTTTAAGTGCTAAGAATGCTGCTAAGTTTGATGTTGGTTTTTCTACCTATCATTTCAGTTTGGGTCGCAGCTCCTTTATTACAACCACCGAAAAGCTTAGCACCAGATATTGTGCTTATTTTAATGGAGATTTTAATATCCCAAATTCGATTAACGCTATTATGCCTAGCATTTTAATTATGCGTCAAAGTTCAAACATGGAGATTATTATGGGTGCTTTGTTTAAGTTTATTTTAGGCGACCCTTCCACTTACACTTCCCGTAAAAAGCCCCGTGCACTCTCAATAGGCTCGTATTATCGCTACAGAGATGCGATCATTCCAACGGTGTTAATCCAGTTGAATAAATATGCATTTGGTGTTTCTTATGATATTAATGTTTCGGCTTTAACGCCTGCTTCAAAAAGGTATGGGGGGCTTGAATTGATGTTGAGATATAACCTGTTTCCGGGTTATGGAATAAATATGGGACGCACGGATACTAAACCATCATATTAAATAAGAGAACAAAAAGCGTTAGTTTAACTAACGCTTTTTTTTTGTACAGATAATTACAAATTTTTTTAGAAGGATCACAAGAAGTTTATGTCGAATGACAGTTTTGAATTTAAAAAATTTAAAATCAAGCAGGACCGGTGTGCTATGAAAGTTGGCACTGACGCTGTACTTCTTGGGTCATGGGTTATCCCAAATGGAAGCGCAAAAATATTAGACATAGGCACTGGTACGGGAGTGATAGCTCTGATGATAGCTCAAAAATCAAATGCCGAAATTACGGCCATTGACATAGATAAGGATAGCACTGAACAAGCTCAATCAAATGTTGCCGAGAGTATTTTTCATTCCCAGATTCGGGTTTTGCATTCATCCTTTCAAGATTTGGTGAAGACCTGTGATAAAAAATTTAATTTGATAATTACTAATCCTCCCTATTTTATAGACTCCCTGAAAAGCAACGACGACACGCGCAAAATAGCTCGACACACCGATTCTTTGTCATTTGGTGATTTACTGGACGGAGTAAAAAAATTATTAGATGAAAAAGGTAAGTTCTGCCTTATTTTACCACGTAACGAAGCCCTGTTGTTTAGGGAAATGGCGAAGGTAAAGGGATTATATTTATCTAAGCTGCTTAGAGTAAGAACCCGATCGGAAAAGGATTCTGAAAAGAGACACATCATGCAATTTGAGTTTAAAGAGAGCGAATTTTCCGAATCCACCTTAATTATTGAAGAAGATAGTCACCGCAATTACACAGCAGATTATAAGGCGCTGACGAAGGATTATTATTTGAGCTTTTAAAATTTTAATCTTCAACCACTTTGTTGATCAGGATATTAAATAGCTCGGGAAATTAGTCAGGAATTAAAATAACTCTTGGCGCCATTCATAACACCAACAACCTTGCCTTTCAACGTTTTATTTAAAAAAGGTGAGTTTCTGGATTTGGACTGATTAGATTTTTCAGTTAAAGTTGTACTCGCATCTACACTAAACAACGTTAGGTTGGCCTCTTCGCCCTCAGCAATTTTAATAGGTTCTAATCCTAATAGTGCCCGGGGCTTCTCAGTTATGGCCATAATAATTTCTTCAATGTGCTTTTCTTTTACGCCTTCTAATGCACAATTAAAAGCAGTTTGCAAATTAATGATGCCAAAATCTGCAAGGTCAAATTCTAATTCTTTACTTTCAATATCCTGCGGTACATGATCACTCACAATTACGTCAATCACGCCACTTTCAACACCATGCCTTAAGGCCAGAACATCTTTTTTGGAACGTAAAGGAGGATTGACTTTATAATTACTATCAAATTCTTTGAGCAGCGAATCGTCTAAAAATAAATTGATGGCGGCAACACCGCAACTAACTTTTAACCCTGCAACTTTTGCTTTCTTAATAAGTTCCACACTGCCTTTGGTGCTGATGCTTGGTATGTGCAGTTTTCCACCCACATATTCTAACACCGCCAGATTACGCTGCACCATAAGTTCTTCTGCGAGTGCCGGTATACCTTTAAGTCCTAGAGTAACGGAGGTTTCACCTTCGTTCATTTGCCCGCCACCAGCCAAACTATCGTCATGACAATGCGCTATAATCAACGAGTCAATATTACCAGCATATTGTAAAGCGCGTAGTAAAGTTCCTGCGTCGCTCAACGTGTGTTTATGGTCGCTAAACGCCTTGGCTCCTGAAAGTTTCATGTCATACATCTCCGCAAGGTCTTTACCCATGCCGTTAACCGTTATGGTTCCAAAAGGGAGAACGTCAACAACTTTGTTACGGGTTTTATTAATTATGTATTCAATCTGTGATTTACTATGAAGGGCGGGTTGATTGTAATTGTGAATGCAAACAGCTGTAAAACCACCGGCAGCAGCACATTTTACTAAAGTGTCTAAATTCTCTTTGTGTTCAAACCCGGGGTCGCAACTGGTGGCCTGCATATCTATCCAACCCGCGGAAACGCACAGTCCGTTTTGTTCTACAACATGAATGTTTCCTTTCACCGAAATAGATTTTTTTATTTCGGTAATTTTCCCGCCTTCAACTAAAATATCAATAACTTTATTGTGAAGTGGATGGCTGGATGAAAGAAGTCGGGCTTGCTTAATTAATATATTCATGTTGCTATTTTAATAGTTTTAATAAAACCACTTCTATTGCAATAAAAGTCAAGGCTAAAATTATAAATAATTTCCATAATTTTTTACCCTCGGCGCCCTGAAGTATTTCACCGGAAATATCCGATTGACTGTCGGGAATTAAACTCACAGCTTTCCAGCCTTTAGCCGAAATGGTTTTACTGAGTTCTTCGGCCGTATAACAACTTAAATCGGATTCTTCACGCTTGTAATTAAATGCCAGAGGTAATAAAGACTGCTTGTTGCGGTTGATTTCGTAAAAGCCCGGCAATTTTATCTGTCCGTGTGTATATAAGAACAAAGCATTATTAATCACCCGCACTTCGGGAATGATGTCCGTTTTATTATCCAAATCTTTAATGTGCGGAGGTTGTTCTGAAATGGTTAAATCGTTTTTCAGATGAATAATCACATTGGAACCCGCGGGGTAAAAAATAGGGGAGCTTTTTAAACTCTTAAAGGATAGCTGATAAAAGGTAGGCACAAACAAAGCGTGCTTGTCGAAGTTAGTGCAAGATCCGTTAAAGGGGGATGAAAACAAGAATAGACTGGCGTTATCCATTTTTGTGTAACCCAGCAAATCATCGCCGTTTAAGAGTTTTAGTATAGGTTCAAAATCACTTTTGCTTTTTTGAAGTAGTTTAAAATGTTTATTTACGATAGGAAGATTTAAGCGGTCTTCCACTTTTTCAAATACGCCATTGTAAAAGCCCGAACCAAATTCTATTTTCTCGGTTTTTAAAACAGTAGAATCCAGGTAGGCCAGATTAGGTAATTTCAGGGCAGTTAAGGCCACATTATAGGATTGTAAATTGGCCTCCTCATTGGGAATAATTACCAAAGCCCCACCTTTAGCTGTGAACTTAAGAATTTCGGAAAGCAGGCCTGAGCTTAAATCCGCCAACTGATTTAAGATAATTACATCGCTGATTTTAAATAAATTGTAGTCAATGCTTTGTTCGCTGCAAGCGTTAAATTTAAAGAGACTGTCGCTTGTAAATAAAGAAGCGATGGAATTGCCGACCTCCAAACCCTTGCCATTAATAACAGTTACGGCCACATTCACGGCTGAATTAAATGAAAAGAAAAGTTCATCGTCAAAGGTTACCGGATAATCTTCAATTTTAACGGAACCATAATTAAATCCACTTTGTTTACATTCGAAAGTAAATTGAACTTCTTCTGCAGAATTAGCCTGCAAAGAAAAAGACGCAAGAGCAATTTGTTTTTTATTGAGAAACAATTTGGCTGAACCCACTTCGATGGGAGAATTTCCTGCGTTTACAATTTTTGCCTTCAGTTTTTGAATCATACCCTGCTGTTGCAAAGGCGTGTCGAACCAGCAAGAGTCCACATAAACATTATTTATTTTATTGGCGCTGATGGGTATGAGTGTTGTTTTAACTAAGGTGTCAGAAACAAATTTTTCCAGATTAAAGGTGCTTTTTTGCGCATCGCTCAAACAATAAATTTTACGATTTTTTAAGCCGGATGAATTCAAAAAGTCTGTTTGCCTTTTCGCAACATCGGTAAAAAGTCGCAAGGAGGGAGAAGCTTTAATTTCTTCAATTAAATTTAAAGCATCTTCTTTGGTGTTAAAACGCTGGTGTCTGCCTTCAAAATCGTTAGTTATAATTTGAAATTTGTCGGCATTGCCAAAAGCTTTTATCACTTCTTTGGCCCGTGTTTTAGCTATTTCCAGCACGGGACCCTGGCTGTTAACATTTTCCATGCTAAAGGAATTGTCGATATACAGACTGATGGCGTTGGCTCCTGACACTGCAGCGTTGGAATTTTCAGAAGGAATAACAGGTTGACAAAAGGCTAAAACCAAACAGGTAATGGCCAAACAACGGGCTATGAGCACCAGAATTTCTTTTAAACGCGACTTGGATTTACTTTCGTGTAACAGTTCCTTTAGGAATTTAACATTAGAAAAATAGACTTTTTTATAGCGACGGAAGTTGAATAAGTGAATGATGATAGGAAGCGCCAGAGCCGCCAGAGCCCATAAGAACGAGGGGTAAACAAAAGTCATAGAGCATAAAAATACAAATTTGAAGCACGCGTGACAAGCTGAACGCTGTATTTAAATTAAATTAACCTTGTTTAATTTTGCGGGAATGCTTCTTTTTTTGTACATTTACTGGTATAAGGCGCTAATAAATTTATGAATTCAGCATTGGCTTCCATAGGAAAAAATTTAATTCTCGTTGGTATACTGGCTTTGTCAGCATTAAATTTTTTTTACGGTTGGCTCAACTGGAAAGAATTGTTTGCGATTCAAAGTTTAGTTGGGCTTGCTTATATTTTCTTAAGCTGTTACGAATATCTCAACGCCAGTTATAAGGCTTCTTTACCTGTTCAACGTTTCCCTTATTTTAACAGCAGTTATGTGATGTTCAGAGCTTTGAAGATTGGTGTCTTTTTAGCGTTCTCTGTTTTACTTTATTTGTCGGGAAGTCGGGTTAAATATATTTATCCTATTTGTTTAATCATTGCAACTACAGAAATTGCGATTACTTTTTTGAAATATAAAAACTCTTTGTGTTTTGTAAATATTTACGCAAATTATTTATTAATCGTTCAAAATAAATTCACCAAATTATTTGCCTCTGAAATTATGATTATCGAATTCAGACACGATATTTTTTATTTTGTAAAAAAAGACACAAAAACAATTTCTATTAAATTAAACCACATCAGCAACCGGGATAGTTTTGTATATTCTATAAACGAATGGATAAACCGCAACAATGTTTTGGTAAGCGCTGAATCCAAAGTGAAGATTAAGGAATTGATTGCTTAGTTTTTCATTAGTTATAACCTGATTAATAAAAATTTTGATAATTGCCCCCCAAACACCGTTACGAAAACTGGCTTTTTGACGGTGGTGTAAACGTTCTACAGTATTTGTAATACTGTGGAATAGTAATTCTTGTTCAAAGTACTTCTAAACTTCACTTATATAGAAGCAAGCGGCTGATAAGTCCGCAAGCCATTAAATAGTACTACATATTCTTTAACTAAGAATCAAATAGTTGAATCATAAAGTAATAGCTGTTAAACAAAAAGCCGAAGGATTGAAAATCCTACGGAGCTGGGGAGGGAATGGACTATTGTTTCGTAGTTCTCTTAAAATTTTAATTCTTTATAATAAAGATATAAGAAAAAAGCTTATTCGCACAAAATATATCTAAAAGTCAAACTTTGTACCTTTATTCCAGCCAAGGCTAAAAAACTACAAATTGTAGCAAAAAAAGCATGAGTTAATTCAGTAACTTTACTACTCATGAATGACCTTCAGGAACACATAGACAAGAAACACCAGAACGTCTATGCAAATATGGTAACTGGAAAGTCCATTCATATTTCAGAAGCTGAGAGTGGACGAAAGGGATATTTTTGTCAAGGTTGTAATAGGCAGTATGAAGCCGTTCGGCATAAGGTAAGAAATCGAACGGATTATTTTCGACACGTAGTTGAAGATAAAACAATTGAAAGAACCAAGTGTACATATAGTGATGAAACTTTCAGGCATAAAATTGCTAAAGAATATCTTGGCCGAAACAAATACATAAAAGTTCCTTCAGTTTATAAATACCCTCCGAAAGGCGTGGAAGGGGCTACAAATCTTTTGGTTGATTCCTATTTGATAGAAGCTCAATCAGTGGAAGTGGAAAGAGCCTTCTATGAAGATGAATCGGGAGAAATTAAATGGGGCTTTGGTCATGGAGTTGATGAAAAATATCTTTTAGTTAGGCCTGATGTTGTTTTTTTTGACATCAATAAAAATCCAATTCTTTTCATTGAGCTTGTAGCCAGTCACAAAGTAGATAATGAAAAGAAGGTGAAATTAAGGCGACTTCAAATTGATACAATAGAGATTTCAATACCTAAAGATAGCCCAGAAGGAATTGAGCAAGCGCTTTATAATACAAAACGAATTAAATGGTTATATAACAATGTCGAACAATCAACTGACTACATTCCAATTCCCATTGGAAATTCAACGGAGGTACCACCACTTGATGAACTCCAAAAACGACTTTTTGCAGAGACTTACGAATGCAGACAGTCGGAGATTAATAACCTTATACGAACGATTGCAAGAATCCTGGGAACAGAACAATACGGAAAAATTGGCAGAGGATTTGGAGAAGAGCTATCAAGAGTTAAGGGAAATACAGAGGAGCATCAATCAAAATTGGACGGACTTCGAGAAGAATCTCGCAACAGAGCTGCTAAATCAATTGAACAGCAAGAAGAGGAATTTAGAAAAAAGTTTGAAGAATTTGAGCAACAGCAAGCTAACTTTCAACACTACACTTGGGACTTGGAAACAAGATATTTTGCAAAGAGAGGAATACTTGAGAGTGAGCAAACAAGCATTGACAGAATTACAAAAGGAGAAGGTAAAGGAGGAGGAGATATTAAAGGGCGCATTGGAAGAAGAAGAGCAGAAATTGAAAGAATTACAGAACAGTTGCGAATTGATATTGGAAAAGAAGAGACAGAAATTGATAGCATTCAACGAGAAGAAGATGGATTACCAAAACGATTTGAACAGCTTAGAGATTCAGTTAACGCAAAATTTGTTGTCCTTGACGCAAAAGAAAAACGAGAAATGGAGGAGCTTGGACTCGAAGAAGCAAGACTTCCAAAAGAATTTGAGGAAAAAGAAAGAAAGTTACCAGGAGAGTTTGAAAGAGATAAAGAACGATTACGAATTGGATTTGAAGGAGCACGAGAAGAACTTGACAAAATCGCTCAGTCAAGAGATGGAAAAGGAAATAGTCAATTGCACTTCAGAATTCGTGGATTATTGGAAGCAAGGAAACTTCTCGATGATATCGGGGAGGCACAAAGCAATTATAGGAGAAACAGAAAAGCTTGGGAATGCTTTAAGAATGGGTCTTACCAAAATTGGAATGAATGAAGAAAAATTTTTTAAATTAATGGACAAGAACATTGTTGAGTAGGATTCTAAAAGTTTGATAATGTATGGATTACCAATGTTTTTAACCTTGATTAAAGCCTTCATTGTGCATTGCTAGCAATCCACTGAGATACAATAAGAAGACTTAGTAGTGTGCTTATAATATACCTCACTACCTCTGAAAGTCCTATATCTTCACGCCATTACTTCTTGTTTTTTTATAAAACCAAAAAATGAGTACTCAAAATGAGCAATCAGCTATCTTTGGCTTTCTGTGCTTTGTTAAAGTCCAACAAAAAATCCCTCAATTCGTTTAAAATCAAGGGGTTAATTAGTAGCGGAATCGGTAGTTGAATCTACCTGGCTAACCAGGCTGTCGTCAGACAGACGCCAGTTAGATAGGCGCGAGACCTCAGGGTTATGAAAATGCAAAAGTCCCTATTTACGGGCTTTTTAGCTACAAAATCACACTTTTTTAAACGTTAATTGACGAAATGACACATGAATTTCACACTATAATTCTACTTAGCTGTCAAGCAATTCTAATATGTGTCGCATGCCTCATTTATGGTATATTTGTTAAGGCTTTAGCAAACTATGAGCGATAAAAAAAATAAAACCAAAGAAAATAGCTTCAGCGAAATATTGCTTTACACCACAGCAAATGGTGCTGTAAAAGTGGAGATTTACCTGCAAAATGAAAACATCTGGCTAAGCCAACAAAAAATAGCTGACTTATTTGGCGTCGAAAGAACAGTTGTGACAAAACACCTTGGAAATATTTTTAAATCGGGGGAATTGGAAGAACTAGTGGTATGTGCAAATTTTGCACACACCACTCAACATGGTGCTATACAAGGAAAAACACAAGAAAAAGAAGTCAAATACTACAATCTGGATGCCATCATTTCGGTGGGTTATCGTGTTAATAGCTCTAAGGCCACGGCATTCCGTATTTGGGCTACTGAGCGATTGAAAGAATACATCATCAAAGGCTACACGATGGATGATGAACGGCTGAAAAACCCCAACAACATTTTCGGCAAAGATTATTTTGAAGAACAGCTTGCCCGCATTCGAGATATAAGAAGTAGCGAGAGAAGATTCTATCAAAAGATTACGGATATCTACTCGCAATGTAGTGCGGATTATAACGCAAACGATGAATTAACTAAACAGTTTTTTGCAACTGTTCAGAATAAATTGCACTTTGCTATTACCGGACAAACAGCAGCAGAATTAGTTTATAAAAGAGCTGATAGTGAAAAAGAACACATGGGGCTGACGACTTGGAAGAATGCACCACAGGGCAATATCCGCAAAACAGATGTAACCATCGCAAAAAATTATTTAGTTAAAACGGAACTAGAAAAGTTAAACCAAATAGTTACGATGTATCTTGATTATGCAGATCTTCAGGCAAAAAACGGTAAGCTCATGTATATGAAAGATTGGGTGCAGAAATTAGACGCCTT
>CALMND010000147.1 GCA_937868565.1 uncultured Bacteroidota bacterium
AGGAAACGAATCGTATCCAACAAGTTCTGACGATGGTAAAAAGTTTTACTTCTCTTCTGATTACCATCCAGGGTTAGGTGGCTTAGATATTTTTGTCACCGAAGTTGGCGCCGATGGTAAATTAACCAAACCAATTGAGAACTTAAAATACCCGTTGAACTCTTCTTATGATGATTTTGGTGTGGTTTTTGAGGGAAAAAGACAACGTGGTTATATTACCAGTAACCGTGAAGGTGGTAAAGGTGATGATGATATTTGGAGTTTTAACTTACCTGCTTTGACATTTAGCTGTTGTGGTATTGTTGTTTGTTGCGATGATAACGGAAAATGCAAAAGTGAACCTGTAGAAGGCGTAAAAGTGAAAATTATTGGAAGCGATGGTTCTATATCGGAAGTAGTTACCGGTAAAGATGGTAAGTACTGCTTTAAGTTGCGTGAAAAGAACACTTATACTGTTACTACTGAGACAGGGAAAACTTCGAAGTCGGTTTCTTTTCCACTTGACGGATTCTTAGCTAACAAAGATGCAAGAGTTATTAGTACTGTTGGCGAAGCTGCCTCCAAAGATTTTCAGGCCGATTTTTGTGTTAAGCCTGTAATTCCTGATCTAAGAATGCCTGAAATTCAGTATGCTTTGGGTAGTGCCGAGTTATTGCCAAATTCAAAAGACTCATTAAATTACTTATATAATATTTTAAGGGACAATCCAACGATTGTTTGTGAGTTAAACTCTCATACCGATAGCCGTGGTAAAGCGGTGAGCAACATGACTCTTTCTACTGCTCGCGCGCAATCATGTGTAGATTATTTAGTAAAGGACAAAGGTATTGCTGCGGCTCGTTTATCGGCAAAAGGATTTGGCGCTACTCAATTACTGGTTGGAGATGATGTAATTGCTAAAGCTACCAGCAAAGAAGAAAAAGAAGCATTACATCAGAAGAACAGAAGAACTAGTTTCAAAGTGTTAAACTTTAACTACGTAGATCCTAACGCTCCTAAAAATGCACCTGGTAAGCCTGTTAAGCATGCTGCCGGTGATGAGGAGGAAGAGTAGTTTAATACTATTTATAACAAAAGGCCGCAAAGTATGCGGCCTTTTTTATTTTAGTACTTTCTAATCAATCGCTTCAGTGCAAAACTTCGTTGTATATAAATCCAGTGCTGGCAGTGGCAAAACATTTACGCTTGTTAAGGAGTATTTAAGGCTTGCTCTTTATGATGAAAAGAAGCTGGCAACCAGTTATAAAAAAATATTAGCGGTAACCTTCACTAACAAGGCTGCTGCCGAAATGAAAAACAGGGTAATTGATTCTCTAAATCAGTTATCGAATGGTACCAAGTCGTTCATAGGTTCTATTCTTTGCGACGAGATGAAAATTAGTGCAGAGGAGTTGAAAAGAAGAGCCTCGCTTGTTCTAAATTACATTCTGCATCACTACTCAGACTTTTCGATAGGTACGATTGATAGTTTTACGCACAAAATTGTGAAAACGTTTGCCCATGATTTAAAACTGCCAGTGAACTTTACGGTTGAATTGGATACCAAAAATTTCTATGAAAAAGTGGTCGCGCAATTGCTTAATAAAATAGGAGAAGACGAATATGTCAGCAAACTATTAAAGGAATTCGTGTTGGCGAAAACCGAAAGTAACACCTCCTGGGATCCGGAAAAACAAATCATCGAATTTTCAAAATTACTCCAAAAAGAAAACTCTGAAATATACATCGACCAACTAAAACAATATAGTGCATCAGAACTAGAAGGTTTCCGAAAACAATTTTCGGATTTTATGCATCACTACAAAGAAACTTTGAAAACGGGAGCGCTACCCGTAATTGAATTAATTGAAAAAAATAATCTCTCTGATTCAGACTTCATCTATAAAAAACAAGGGCCGCAACGCTTTTTCTATAAATGTGTTAGTTACGCCGTTGGGGTTGATGAAGCTCAAGGCTCAAGGCTCAAAACAGCTGTTGAACAAGATAAATGGGCGGACAAATCTAACCCTATTGCCATAAGCGCCGTTAACAAAATTGCTGGTCAATTAAAAGAACATGCATTAAGACTTATTGAATTTATTGAGGTCAATTATGTCTATTATTCGCTTTGTGAATTGCTCTCCAAACAAATGTATCCCTTAATGCTTTTGAAAAAAATTGAAGAGATTAGTCAGGAGCAAAAGCAGGAGGATAGATTAGTTTTCATTACAGAATTCAACCAGCGCATTTTTAATATTATTAATAACGAACCTACTCCTTTCATATACGAGCGTCTTGGCGAGCGTTATAAACACTATCTGCTGGACGAATTTCAGGATACCAGTAGTTTGCAATGGCAGAATATTTTACCTCTCATTGATAATTCCTTGTCTAATGGCTGGTTTAACCTTTTGGTTGGAGATGGTAAACAAAGTATTTACCGGTGGCGAAACGCAAACGTAAAACAATTTGCTCAACTTCCTCTTATTGATAACCCGCTTAATAACCCTATCATAGATGAAAGAGCAAAAACGCTTAAAGTGAACTTTAAAGAAAAATTACTTAA
>CALMND010000148.1 GCA_937868565.1 uncultured Bacteroidota bacterium
GCCCGCGTTACTCAAACTACACGCTGTCCTAATCGCTTCTTTCCTATCTGTAATTCTCAAAGTTTTTTTTGCATCGTGTGGATTGATTCCCTTCTGCATTTGATTTAATATTTCCTCCGGATCCTCACTCCTTGGATTGTCGGAAGTTAGTATCACTCTATTACTATATTCGCATGCAATGGCTGCCATCACTGGTCTTTTGGCCGCATCACGATCCCCTCCACAACCAACTAACGTAATTACTTGCTCATTACCAGTACGCACATCTTTTATCGTTTCAAGTACATTTTTTAACGCGTCGGGCGTGTGAGCGTAGTCCACAATGCCGACAAGTCCCTTTTGTGATTTGATATGTTGAAACCGTCCCTCAATTGGATTGAGGTTACTTAAAGATGTAAGAATGTTTGTTTTATCCTGCTTCAATAAAATAGCGGTAGCATAAACTGCCAGAACATTGTAGGCATTAAATGTGCCAATCAGTTTTACCCACAATTCCTGATTGTCAATATTTAAAAGAAGTCCGTTTAAATGATTTTCTATTATCCTGCATTTAAAATCCGCAACACTGCGTAAAGCATAGGTATGCACTTTCGATTTCGTGTTTTGAATCATTATTAAACCATTCTTATCATCTTTGTTTACTAGGGAAAACGCAGTAGCGGGCAAATAGTCAAAAAATCCTTTTTTAGCTCGAATGTATTCGTCAAAAGTTTTGTGATAGTCCAGATGATCATGCGTTATATTACTAAATACAGCGCCTGTAAAACTTATTCCGGAAATTCTATTTTGCGCAACCGCATGGGAGCTTACTTCCATAAAAACAAATTCGCAATCTTGCTCAACCATGGCGCTCAACAGCTCATTTAACGCAAGAGCGTCTGGTGTAGTGTGGGTTGAAGGAATAACCGTTTGGTTAATTTTATTTTGTACTGTAGACAACAACCCAACTGAATAGCCAAGCGACTTAAAGAGATTAAAAAGTAAAGTAACAGTGGTTGTTTTGCCGTTTGTGCCTGTAACGCCAACGAGTTTTAATTTTTCCGACGGGTTATCAAAAAAATTGCATGCTATAATCCCCAAAGCAAATCCCGAATCCGTAACTTTCACGTAAGTAACTGATTCGACTTTTGATGCGGGTAATTCTTCACAAACAATCGCTATTGCCCCTGCTGTAATTGCTTTTTCAATAAAGTCATGTCCATCAACAGCCGTTCCTTTTGTAGCTATAAAAAGAGAACTTTTCTTTACCTTGCGCGAGTCGAACGTTACACTGGAGATTGCGACGTGTGTTGAACCTGTCACCTGCTCTAGCCGTACTTTATACAATATGTCGCTTAGTAATTTCACCTTTTGTACTATTTATTATTCAACTTAACGTTAATGTTATTTTATTCCCCTTATTAAATTTTTGACCAGCTTCAATACTTTGCTTTTTCACAATTCCAAAACCTTGTATTTTTACGTAGACACCCTTATTCTCCAACAAAAACAAAGCGTCTTTAGCTGAAAGACCAGATAAATCAGGCATTACTCCTCTTTTTAATTGTTGTTCAAGGTTCACAGCGCTCATAGTGATCTTTGTTGTGTCTTTTTTGTTTCTGTGTGAATACCCTTCCGTATCAATAATAGAATTAGGTATTTCTAGATAATTTGCCATGCTACTTATTTCGGATGGCTTTGTAGTAATTACCTCCGGTACCTTAGTAAGAAGGGTGCTTTTCGAATTAACTGGTTTAAGAAAGTCAACGCTATTCGAATAAACTTTTTCGGCTATTTCTTTAAAAACAGGTGCGGCCACCAGACCCCCATAATAGTTACCCTTTGACGGTGAGTTAATGATGACAATACATGTATACAGAGGATTGTCGGCAGGAAAGTACCCTACAAAAGACCCCTGATATGTTGTTCCGCCTTTTTTATAATCCCCATTTTTTGCAATTTGTGCAGTTCCAGTTTTGCCCCCAACCTTAAAAGCGGTAATGTTGAGTCCCTTTCCGCTTCCGTTTTTTACAACACCCTCCATTAGTTGTTTTACTTTGGCAATGGTAGCGTCCTTCGCAATTTTTTCATCAATAACCTCCGTTTCAAATTTTCTTATCGTATTGCCATTTCGCTTAATTTCTTTTACAAAACGTGGCTTCACCATCCTACCATTGTTTGCCACCGCATTATAAAGTGTTAACGTTTGAAGTGGTGTAACCAAACTTTCATATCCGATACTAATCCAGGGAAGACTAGTACCATACCAATCCTTATCTTTCACTTGTTTAATGCGAGGAACTCCCTCGCCAGGGATTGACAATCCAAGCTTTTCATTTAAATGAAAACTATTTAGTTTACTAATGAATCCTTTTGGATTTTTAGCAAAATATTTTGTTACAATTTTGCTAATACCAACGTTGGAAGAAGTTTCGAATGCACGTTGTACCGAAATAACAGGAGACTCAGGAGGATGCGCGTCCTTCATAGGCCTATCGTAATAAATGCAAGCCCCGTTGCCAACCTGAATTTTTTCTTCCAGACTAATATTGTATTCGTCAATGGTAGCGAGCATTGAGGCTAATTTAAACGTTGAACCAGGCTCAGTTGGATATCCTAACGCGTAGTTTAAACTCTCGTTGTAAGTATTTGTATCGCTCAGATTTTTGGTTAGGTTAGCAATTGCCTTTATTTCTCCGGTTTTAACTTCCATCAAAATAGCACAACCGAAAGCGGCTTTGTTTTTTATTAGCGAACGTAATAGAGCTTGTTCGGCCACATCCTGTATATTAATATCAATAGTTGTGTACAAATCGCTACCGTCTTTTGGCTCAACCTCATTCTCGTCGTTAATTGGCCGCCAAACGTCACCAGCTATCTTTTGCATCAAACGTTTTCCACTTACGCCCATTAACACTGTATCAAAAGCGCCTTCCAAACCAACAGGTTTAACACCTGCACGCGACATGCCAATGGTTCTGCCAGCGAGCATTTGAAAGGGTCTTTCGCGCCTGTTAGTTTGAAGAGTTACTAACCCTCCTCTTTTTCCCTTTCTGAAAATTGGAAATGTTTTTAATGTCTGAAGATCTTTGTAGGAAACATTACGCTTTAATAATACGTAGCGGTCGTTTTCATGCCGTGCAGCGTTCAATAACTTTAAATATTCGCGTGGCCCCTTATCATGAAAAAGGCTACTCAATTGGAGAGCTAAAGAATCCCGGTTCGCTTTGTATAATTTTTCGGTTATGGTTGGCGCATTAATATCAACTGCTACTTCATAATAAGGCAGTGAAGTCGCCAAGAGAGCTCCATTAGCATCGAAAATATTCCCACGCACAGCTTCCATGTCTTCCACTTTCGTTGTAAAGGCTTCCGCCTTGTCGCGCCACATTTGCCCTTCCACAAATTGTATCACGCAAATTCGATACAGTATGCCAAAAGCAAATAAGCACATGAAAACGTAGGTTAGGTATGTGCGCGACAATATGTTCTTTTTATTTTCCAAATAACTAATTCTACTTTTTATACAATTGTATACTGTCTACTTCTATTTTTATCGGAGGGACAAGCGACTCTTTTAAACCCAGCGGCAATGCCGACTTCGCTACTTCACTTTGCTTACTCGCAAACATTAATTCACTTTTAGTAGAAATGTACTCCGACCTTAATTCTTTCAATTGATTTGAGATTTTATTTACCTCACGGATTTTATCATCAGCGTAGTAGCCATTAGCGATATAAAAAATAGCCACCACAGCCAGAAATAAAATGAAAGGAAGGTGCTTTAGGTTTCTTTCGTTGGTTAAAAAAGTTCCGCTAAAAACAGAAGACAATCCCTTGGCCAGGACTCCTTTCTTCCTGGGCTTGTCTGCCTTTTGAACTTTCTCAGAAACCAATTCTT
>CALMND010000149.1 GCA_937868565.1 uncultured Bacteroidota bacterium
TTCCCATAGAAGTGAGAATTTTGTTATGCATAAATCCAAGGAAGCTAGGTGCATATATAAACAAAAGGAAAAGGGAAACAAAAAATAACGTAATTAGATTTAATTGCCACATTTTATTTTCATATAAAATAAGAAATAAAATTAAGGTTAATGTCGTAAGTGTCGATATATCCAGTTTTCGTGTGTATAGTTTATAAAAAAGATTTCCCAGAAGAAACCATAAAATGCAGGTAGAAATATTAAAAATAAAGATGATTTTTAAAAAGTTTGAAATTAAATTCGTAGCATTGAACGGATAGTCTTCTGGATTAATCCAAAACGCGAGTTTCATTGTGAAGTGGATTGCAAGAGCGGTAATTAAGAGATTCTGATTGAATTTATGTTTATTTAGATAATATAAGCTGCTCGCTATAAAATAAAATGAAACTTCAGGCCATAGAGACCAGTAGCTTCCATTTATATAATTACCGTGTAAATCTAAAAATCCAAAAAGAATATCTAAAACAGAAGGGCTCAATAGCATACAGCTATAAAACAAATTGATAACACTATGACTGCGTGGAAATAAATTCTCACTGTCAAACAAACGAAAAAGCGTAAAAGTGAGAACGGAGCATATCAATAGACCAGGAAATAACCGGATAATTCTTTTTTTCCAAAATGTGAGAATATTGTTTGTGTTTTGGAGGGTGTAAGAAATTACAAATCCTGAAATAATAAAAAAGAATTCTACTCCACAGTACCCATAACTAAAAAAGTCGAATTTATTTCCGTAAGGGTACATGGCTTTATCCCCCGGTTGAGGTACCCATCGAGAATAAAAATGAAAAAGCATCACCATCACAATGGCTATAAATCTGAAGCCATCAAGGGTTACAAGACGTTTATATTCGTTACTTTCTTGAGTTGAACCTGGTTTCAAAAATAATTACAACTTTAATTCACGAACCACTAGTGATGATGGCCATGTGGGCCATGTACATGTCCATGATCCAACTCTTCCTGAGAGGCTTCTCTTACGTCTAAAACCTCTCCAATAAAATGTAACTCCTGCCCTGCCAATGGGTGATTAAAGTCCATTTCCACTTCCGTATCACTAATACTCAATATATTTCCTGTTAAAGGATTTCCGTCCGCATCACTCATTTCCAAATCGCGGCCCACCTTAACTCTCTCGTCGTCAAATTTTCCATCTACCACAAAAGCCGCCCTGTCAATTTTTACCACGTAATCTTTTTCATAAAGGCCATAACCATTCTCGGCATTTATTTTAAAATCAAAACGATCGCCGGCTTTTTTTCCATTTAAATTACTTTCAAAATCAGGCAACACGCCGCCAAATCCAAATAAAAAAACAAAAGGATGTTCCTTGCTTGTTTCTTCGATGAGTTGCTCAGCGGCATTATCCTTGCTGGCAGTTAAATAATAATTAAGCGCCACAACTTTATTATCAGAAATATTCATGTTATTTTTTTGCCGAAAATAGGGTTTTAATTGATTCGGAGTTTCTAAAGATTTAAACAGTATTTTGTGAGCCAAAACCTTAGTTTTTGCTTTATTTAGAAATAAACTATATTTTTATTAATTCAGCCCTCGATCCGGTTAAAGATCAAATCATTTTAATTGGATAACAGTGGCTTTGATTTAAAAAAATTACAATTAAAACTAAACAAAAATCTATGAAAAAAGTAATCATTTCCTTACTAAGTGTTATCATTTTTATGATTGTAGGCTGGATGCTCTGGCATCATTCTGGAAGTCTTCCAGACTTTATTCATCCTACAACCAAATACGCTTTGTGGGCCTTTGCTATTGGCGCAATGGTTACCATTTCCCTTCCTATGGGTGCAATGGCGGGCCTTGCTTTTAAACCTAGTGTTAAAACAACGGCTGCCATGACTGCTTTTGGCGGCGGTGCTTTACTCGCCGCTTTAAGTGTTGAATTAATTGCGCCAACCGTTGAGGAAATCGTTGGTCATACTGCGAGTTCTATGGGTATGGCACACGACAAAGGGACTGCTTTGGGAACCATGGGCGCACTTATTTTGGGTTGCATTGGCGGGGGATTTTTATTTTATACGCTGGATGAGTTAATTAACAGTAAAGGTGGTTTTTTACGCAAAGTGGGTACGACCATTTCATTTATTAAACATAAAAAACGAACTGAGGCGGTTGAATCTCAAGATCTAGATCGTCACTCCAAAGAACAACATTCAGAGCATGGTGGTGCGCCTATGGCCATCTGGTTAGGATTACTCATTGACGGTATTCCTGAGAGCTTTGTTATTGGTGCTGGTTTCCTTTCCATACTCTCCATGAAACTAGGCGCGGGTGCCGACCCCTCTTTTGCGGAAGTTTTACCTTATACTTTAATCGCGGGATTATTCCTTTCGAATTTTCCTGAAGCATTGTCGGCAAGCATTGGTATGAAAAAATCAGGTATGTCGACTGGAAAAATCATGTTGCTTTGGATGTCATTGGTATTGATAATTGCCATCGGTGCTGTTGTAGGTTATTACATTGGATCGAGCATTCCTCACGAAATAGAAATCGGTATTGAAGGTTTGGCTGCGGGAGCCATGCTAACTATGATTGCACAAACCATGATACCTGAAGCCGTGCACCTGGGCGGTACAAAAGTGGTTGGCTTAGCTACACTAATTGGCTACTTAAGCGCGGTTGCGTTTAAGATTTTTGAATAAATTTTTTTACATTTTCAGGTTTTTCTCCAACAAATAAATCAATTTTTCTTTGGAAAGTTGTGCGTTTATTTCGCCACCAAAAGTGAGAGAAATAGCCCCTGTTTGTTCACTCACACTTACCGCCAGAGCATCTGTATTTTCTGTTATTCCCACAGCTGCTCGGTGACGCATGCCGTAGTGAGCCGGAAAATCCGCTTTCTCTGTTACAGGTAAAATGCAACGCGCAGCCACAATACGGTTGTCTTTAATAATCACAGCTCCATCATGCAAAGGAGAATTTTTATAAAAAATATTTTCGAGCATCCGACTACTCAAGCCGGAATCGATCAGTTCGCCTGTGTTAATGAAAAATTTTAAATCGGATTTGCGCGCCACGACTATTAACGCACCCGTTTTCGTGCTGCTCATATTAAAACAGGCACCCGCAATGGCTTCTGTATCTAATAAAATTTCGGAAGACTCCACAGCGGTCATATTAAATTTAAAAAGGCTTTTCCAATTTCGGTTACTCAGAAATTCATTGGAACCAATGTAAAGCAAAAATTTTCTGATTTCTTGCTGAAATACAATCATCACCGCTATGACCCCTACATTTACAAATTTGCCCAGGATAGACGATAATAATTGCAAGTCAAAAGCACGGATGACGATGTAAGCAAAATAAATCAAGGCCAGCCCGATAAAAATATTAATTGCAGAGGTGCCTTTCACCAAATTATACGCAAGGTATAGAATGATTGCCACCAACACTATGTCAATAACATCGGTAAGGCCGAAGGAAATAAAATCTATAAACGCAGGATGTAGCAATTTACTTTTTTATTTTTTGTGAGGATACATGACTCTCATACATTTGATGCACCAGACCGTCTGATAAACCCACCTGCGGTACAAATACTTTTTCAATATCGGCGTGTTTCATAATGCTTAAAAATATTTTAGCGGCAGGGATAATTACATCGGCCCTATCAGGCTTCAGGTCCAGGCGTTCTATTCTTTCCTGATACGTATATGAACACAGCATTTCATAAATACCTTTTAATTTATCGTAGCTCAGGTGTTTTGTTTCTTTCTTACCACTCATTTTAAAAATTTTATTAATGTTACCACCCGAACCAATGGCGCTTAACGGATGGATGCCTGAGGTATTCCGCTTAAGCCAGGCCTTCATTTCTTCCCACTCCTCTTTATTCACTTTATCCAAAAGCATACGAACGGTGCCAATATCAAAAGATCGAGATGCCACTACTTTATTCTCATAATAAAGGGTGATTTCGGTACTACCTCCTCCCACGTCTATATACAAATAAGCGTGCTTGGGA